>JAYRTK010000113.1:0-9949 GCA_041919595.1 Lysobacteraceae bacterium | reverse complement strand
GGGAGTCGTTTTCAACCGCTGCGCACGTGTAATTCATGGCGTTCTGAAACAGGAAGGATGGCGCGGAGTTGGGATAGCTGCCGGCAGGAATGAAGTTCCACTGCTGATTGATCGCCGCATTGCCTCCGCAGGTCCAAAGCTGCAGTGTGACGGAGTTGGAAAGGTCCCCGGCTGCAAAGTCGAGACACTTGTTGTAAGCGGTATTCCTGATGAAGCCTTGCCCCAAATTCTGTGCCGAAACGGACAGCGGAGCGATCGATGCACCGATGGCGAGAGAGGCGATGAGAGTGCTGACTGCAAGATCCAATTTCATAGTCGCTCCATAGTTTTTAAGAATTGAGGGGTTCGGCCGGGAGAAGCGCACACCCACATTCCCGGCTTGAATGTGGGTGATTCAGATTGGTTGGATGAGAAAAGCTTGCCTTTATAGCGTCGCATGGATCGAGATTGCTAGGTTTCTGTCAAAGAAAAATGAAACTACTCCTGACCAACTTCCACGAAGGCGACGGCGGCGGGCACACGACCTATCTGCTGGCGCTGGCGCGCGGATTGGCGGATGCGGGACATGACGTCCATCTGGCCGCGCCGGCCAGCAGCCGGTTGTATCGCGAGGTCGCCCGGATGGATGGCGTGATCGCGGTCGCGCAGGCGTTTCCGAACGGTCTGGCGCAGCTCGCCGCGGCCGCGCGCGCGCGCCGGCAGTTGCGCGAGTACCTGCGCCGCCACGCCTTCGACATCGTCCACGTCAACGGGTCCACCGATCACCGCATGGTGCTGTCGGCCAGCGCGCGCCTGCCGCAGCGGCCGAGGATCGTGTTCACCAAGCACAACTCCAAGGCGGCGCAGGGGATCACCCATCGCTGGCGCGCACGCCGCACCGATGCGGTGATCGCGGTCTGCGAAGCCACCCGCCGTCAGCTCGAAAGCACGCCCTATGAGCGCTGCCGTCTGCGCACGGTGCGCAACGGCGTCGATACCCGCCGCTTCCGTCCGTGGCCTCCGGCCGAAGCCGCGGCGGAACGCGCGCGCTGGAGCGGTTCCGCGCGGCTGCTGCTCGGCAGCAACGCCGGTACCGCCGGGCACAAAGGCTGGATGGATCTGGTCGAGGCGGTGGCGATCCTGCCCGTGGCCCAGCGCGAACGCATCGACGTCCTGCTCTGCGGCAAGCCGCCCGACGCGGCGCAGGCCGCGCGGATCGATGCGCTCGGCCTGACGGCGCAGGTGCGTTTCACCGGCCTGCTGGACGATGTGCGCCCCGCGATCGCGGCGATCGACGCCGGTTTCGTGCTGTCGTACGCGGTCGAGACCATCTCCTTCGCCTGCCGCGAAATGATGGCGATGGCCAAGCCGGTGCTGGTCAGCGATTACGCCGGCCTGCCCGAGAACATCGATCCCGGCGTCGACGGCTGGGTGGTGCCGGTGCGCGATCGCGCCGCGATCGCCGCCGCGGTCGCGCGGATGCTCGACGCGCGCGAGCAGCTGGCCGTCATGGGGGCGGCGGCGCGCGCCAGGGCCGAGCGCGAGTTCGACCTGGCCCACTTCATCGCCGCGACCGAGGCGGTCTACGCCGAGCTGATGCCCGGCGTCGCGCAGAGCGTGTCATCGCCGGAGCGCGCCGCGGCCCGATCCGCGCACTGAGTCGGCGGCCCGTTACACTGTCGCCATGCCTCTTCTGACCTTGAATGACGTCGATTTCGGCGTCGGCGGCCCGCTGTTGCTGGACGGTGTGGACCTCGCCATCGAACCCGGCGAGCGGATCGCCCTGATCGGCCGCAACGGCGCCGGCAAATCGACCCTGCTGCGCCTGCTCGCCGGCGAGCTGAAGCCCGACGACGGCGACATCCGCGCCGAAACCGGTGTGCGCGTCGCGCGCCTCGAACAGGAGGTGCCGCACGATGCCGCCGGCACCGTGTTCGACGTGGTCGCCGGTGGCCTCGGCGCGCTCGGCGTCCTGCTCGCGGATTACCACCATCTCGTTCATGCCGACACGATCGACACCGCGGCGCTGGCCGCGGTGCAGGCGAAGATCGAGGACGCCGGCGGCTGGTCGGTCGACCGGCGCGTGACCGAGACGCTGGGCCGGCTCGATCTCGACGGCGATCAGGACTTCGCGCGTCTGTCCGGCGGCATGAAGCGACGCGTGCTGCTGGCGCGGGCGCTGGTCTCCGCGCCGGATCTGCTGCTGCTGGACGAACCCACCAACCATCTCGACATCGCCGCGATCGACTGGCTGGAAGGTTTTCTCAAGGCCTGGTCGGGTGCGCTGGTGTTCGTCACCCACGACCGCCGCTTCCTGCGCGCGCTGGCCACGCGCATCGTCGAGATCGACCGCGGCGCGCTCACCAGCTGGCCCGGCGACTGGAACAACTACCTGCGTCGCCGCGAGGAGCGGCTGAACGCCGAAGCGCAGGAGAACGCGCGCTTCGACAAGCTGCTGGCCCAGGAAGAGGTGTGGATCCGCCAGGGCATCAAAGCCCGGCGGACCCGAGACGAAGGCCGCGTGCGCCGGTTGAAGGCGATGCGCGACGAACGCGCCCAGCGCCGTGATCTCGCCGGCAACGTGCGCATGGAGGCGGCGCAGGCCGTGGCCTCCGGCAAGAAGGTGATCGAGGCGAAGCACGTGTCGTTCGCGTTCGGCGATCGCGTCCTGGTGCGCGATTTCTCGACGACGATCCTGCGCGGCGACCGTATCGGCCTGATCGGCGCCAACGGCAGCGGCAAGACGACGCTGTTGAAGCTGCTGCTGGGCGAGCTCGCGCCGCAGTCCGGCGAGGTGAAGCCCGGCACCCAGTTGCAGATCGCGTATTTCGACCAGTACCGCTCGACGCTGCGCGAGGACTGGAACGCCATCGAGAATGTCGCCGAAGGCAAGGATTCGGTGACCATCAACGGCCGCCAGAAGCACGCCATCGGTTATCTGCAGGACTTCCTGTTCACGCCGGAGCGCGCGCGCGCGCCGATCACCCGCCTCTCCGGCGGCGAGCGCAACCGCCTGCTGCTGGCGAAGCTGTTCGCGCAGCCGTCCAACCTGCTGGTGATGGACGAACCGACCAACGACCTCGATGTGGAAACGCTGGAGTTGCTGGAGGAACTGCTGGGCGATTACGAGGGCACGCTGCTGCTGGTCAGCCACGACCGCGACTTCCTCGACAGCGTCGTCACCTCGACCCTGTCGATGGAGGGCGACGGTCGCGTCGGCGAATACGTCGGCGGCTACAGCGACTGGCTGCGGCAACGCCCGGCGCCGGTCGACGCGACGAAACCCGCGGTGGCGAAGCCGACCGCAGCGCCGATCGCGGCGGCACCGGCCTCCGCGAAGCGGAAATTGAGCTACAAGGATCAACGCGAACTGGAAGCGCTGCCGGCACGCATCGAGGCGCTGGAAACGAAGATCGCCGCGCTTACCGACGCGATGCACGATCCCGCGTTCTTCCAGCGGGACCACGCCGCGGTCGCCGCGCACAACGCCGGACTCGCCGCCGCGCAGGCCGAACTGGAACAGGCCTACGCGCGCTGGGAGGCGCTGGAATCGGAGTAGGAGCAGGAAGCGCCCTGGACTGGGCGTTCGCCACGTGCATTGCCGACGCCCGATTCGATTGGGACGTGAGCTGTTTCCTTGCCTGCCTTTTTTTCGAAAAGAAAGTAGGCCGCGCGCCAGCGCGGAAAAGATTCCGGGCGCTCGCGGGAGCGCCATGGTTGCCTGCGTCGAGAGCACCACGAACCGGCAGTCAGGATCGAGCCGGGAGCGTGAGGTGCGGTCCGAAAGATCAAAAACAGCTCCCTCGCCGGTGGCTCGGGACGACAAGTCCATGCCCGGTGGTCGGACCATCCAGTCCCATGCGGCAGGAGGTGGGAGCCATCGGCCCGTGCCGCACCCTGTCCGGGTTGTCCCGGCTCCGAGAACGTCACCCCGCGAACGTCAGCCCGAAATCCTTCGCGAACGCCGCGCAGCGTTCGCGCATCGCCTCGCGTTGCGCCGCGCGGCGGGCGGGGTCGCTGACGTCGAAGCGTCCGGTCTCGCCGGCGAAGGTGCGCAGGGCATGCAGCACCCGCGCCAGATCGGAGCTGCCGGTCTCGCGAAGCGGGCGCATGTGGTTGCGCGCCTGCGCGCCGCCGTATTCGGTCCAGCGCGCGAGCCGGTTGCCCAGGGCCTTGGTCGCCGGCAGACGCTGCTGCAGCTCGACCGGCGCCTCGACGGCATCGAGGGTCATGCCCAGGGTATCGAGCCAGTCCTGCCATTTGAAATCGTTGAAGCGCCGCGCCAGCACCACCGCGCGCCACGGAATGCCGAGCGCGTCGGCGAAGATCGCGCCGTGCAGCGATTCGGTGAGGACGCGCTCGCAGCCGGCCAGTGCCGCGGTCACCGCCGCCGGCGACTGGCGCGGGTCGATCGGATGCAGCCCGGCGAGGCGTGCGATCGCGTCCCAGTCGGCGCCGTCGTAGCTCTTGTGGTGCGGGATCAGGCCGATCCGGCCCGGTTGCGGCGCGTGGGCGCGCCGCAGGCCCGACCACAGCACCGCGCCATCGCCCAGGCCGAGCGCGGGATCGAGTGCGCAGGCCTGCGCGGTGCGCGGTCCGCGCACCCAATACACGCGCCAGTCGGCGCCGAGTTCGGGCTTGCCGCGATAACCGCAGCCCGAACCGAGCACGCATTTCAGACCTTCCGGGAACGAACCGCCGAGCAGGGTGCCGACCCCGTACAGATGCGTCTCCGGATGGTGGTCGGCCAGATCGGGAAACAGCTCGGGCCACAGGACGACGTTGAGATCGTCGCCGAAATTGCCTTTCGCCATGTGGGCGTAGCGCAGCCGCATCCGATCAGTCGTCCTGGCCGTCGGCTTCGTTCTGGGTCTGGATGCCGTGCGGGACGCAGGTCGCATCGGCGGCGGCGGCCGGCACCAGCCACCAGCGCCGGCGGTTGGACACACCGGCGAATTCCGCCTGCGTCCGGTCGACGCACTGCGACAGCGCCGGTTCCTGTACCAGCAGCCAGCGTCGTTGCGGCGCTTCGTCCTGCCAGCGCATCGCCTGCGCCAGCTGTTCCGGCCAGGTCGTCTTGAATCCGAACGTGGCCGCCGGACGGTCGGCCATCAGCAGGTTCTGTTCCTTCCATGCGACCAGCCCGAGTTCGGCGTCGGGACCGATGCGCGCGCCGACGCTCTCCATCAGTCCGCGCGCGGAACTCGATGCATTCAGCAGCGGATACGCGACCACGCCGTAGAGCACCAGGATCCCGCTCATCGCCCACAGCAGGCCGGTCACGCCGTTGCGGATCCGATGCCAGCCGACGCTGGCCAGCGCCCAGGCGCCCATCGCCATCAGCAGCGCGAAGGCGGCATGGCCTTCGTCGGTGAAACCGCGGTCGGACATCAGTTTCGCCTCGAACTTCGGCGAACCGAACCACATCCACAGACCGGCGGTCAGCAGCAGCGCCCCGAGCGCGCCCGCGAAGGCGAAGGCGATGCGCCGCGCCCAGAGCCGGCGCACGATGCCCGGCAACAGCGGCCCCAGCGCCAGGCACATCATCGGCAGCGCCGGCAGGATGTAGACGTCGCGTTTGCCGCTGGGGATCGAGAAGAACAGCACGATCATCGCCCACCACGCCAGCGGCAGCAGGTAGCGCGCATCGCGGCGCTGCAGTCGCCTGCGCCACGCCGGGAAGGCCCACGGCAGCGCGAACGCGGTCGGCAACCAGGCGGTGGCCATCACCACCAGGTGATACCACCACGGCTGCGCGTGATCCCAGGACTTCGCGTAGCGCCCGGCGGTCTGCCGGAACAGGATGTCGTTGAGATAGGCGCGGTATTCCGGATTGTCCTGGCTCAGCGCCGTGGTCACCATCGGCACCAGCCAGAGCGCCGCCGCGAACGCGAACGCCAGCGGGCCGACGAAGAAACGCCAGTCGCGCGCGTGCAGCCGCACCCGCGACCAGCCGAGCAGCGAAGCGACGAGCGCCGGCAGCAGCATCAGCAGGGCCAGACCGCCGACGCCCTTGGTGATCGTGCCCAGCCCGGCGGCGAACCAGCCCAGCGTCCACAGTTTCCAGTTCGGTCCGCACAGCAGATGCCGCAGCAGGCCGTAGTTCGCGAGCGTGATGAAGAACGTCACCAGCGGGTCGATCTGCGCCTTCTTGCTCTGGTACGCGAACTGCAGCGCGAACAGCAGCGCCCAGGCGGCGTAGAGACCGGCGCGGCGCGTCCACAGCCGGCGGCCGAGGTCGTACACGCACCACAGCGTGCCCAGCGCGGCGAGCAGCGACGGCAGCAGGAACGCGATGCGCCAGTCGCGGAACAGCGTGTAGAACGCGGCCTCGAACCACATCAGCATCGGCGGCTTGTCCGAGTACAGCTCGGTGCCGCGATGCGGGAACAGCCAGTCGCCGCTTTCGACCATCTGCTTGGCGACGAGGGTGAAGCGCGGTTCGTCCGACGGCCAGGGGTCGCGAAGGCCCAGCCCCGAGCCCAGCACCAGCAGGGCGACGATGGCGAGCAGCCAGAATTCTCGTGAGGCGCGTGTTTTCAGCATGGGCGCATGATACGTAGGAGCGGCTTCAGCCGCGAACGCCTGCGGGGCGGGGCGTCAGGCCATCCGCTTCCGCAGCCGCGCGTAGAAGAACCCGTCCATGCCGTCCTCGCCCGGCAACCGCTGCCGGCCCGCGCCCGCGGGATGGCCGAAGCGCTCGTCCAGCGGTTCGGCGACCGCGTCCGGGGTGCGGGCGAGGAAAGCATCGATCTGTCCCGCATTCTCGCGGGCCAGGATCGAACAGGTCGCGTAGACCAGCACGCCGCCCGGGGCGACCACGGGCCACAGCGCATCCAGCAGCCAGGCCTGGGCCGACACCAGCGCGTCGATGTCGGCCGGTTGGCGGTGCAGCAGGATATCGGGTTGGCGCCGGACGATGCCGGTCGCGGAGCAGGGAGCGTCGATCAGGACCGCGTCGAACGGCGCGCCGTCCCACCACGCGGCGAGATTCGTCGCATCGACGGTCTTCAGATCGACCGCCGCGTCCACACCGACGCGCTTGAGCGTTTCTGCGGTGCGCCGCAGCCGGCGCGGATCGACTTCCAGCGCGGTCAGCCGCAGCGACGGGTCGTGTTCCAGCAGATGCGCGGCCTTGCCGCCGGGGGCGGCGCAGGCGTCGAGCACGCGCGCGCCCGGTGCCGGCGCGAGCGCATCCGCCACCGCCTGCGCGGAGCCGTCCTGCACCGAGATCAGGCCGTCCTCGAAACCGGGCAGATCGGCGACCGCCATCGAATCCTCGATCCGCAGCGCATCGGTCAGGGCGGGATGCGCGGTCGCGGCGATGCCGGCGTCCTGCAAGCGCTGCAGGGCCGCATCGCGGGTGGATTTCAGGCGGTTCACGCGCAGCCACAGCGGCGCCGCGGTGGCGCTCGCCGCCAGCACCGCTTCGGCCTGCGCGGGCCAGTCGCGCCGTACTTCGGCGAGCAGCCATTCCGGCCAGGCCTGCGCCGGGTCGGCCGCGGGCAGGCCTTCGCGCAGCGCGCGACGCAGCAGCGCGTTGACCATGCCGGCCTGATGCGCGCGGCCCAGTGCGCGCGCCGCTTCCACGGTGGCGTCCACCGCGGCGTGCGCCGGCAACCGCAGCGCGTCGATCTGCGCGAAGCCGACGTACAGCAGCGCGCGCAGCGGTGCATCGCGCTGCCCGAGCGGTTTCGCGACCCAGCCTTCCAGCGCCGCGGCATAGCGCGCGCGTTCGCGCAGCGCGGCGAAGCAGATCGCTTCCACCAGCGCGCGGTCGCGCGGATCGGCGAGTTTCGGAAGTGTGTTGGCGAATTCGCCCTTCAGCGAACGGCCGCGGTGCAGCACCGCGTCGAGGACGCGCGCGGCGGCGAGGCGGGAGGCGGTACCGGCGCTCATGCGAAGGCCGCCGTCAGGTCCCGACGCGCGTTGAGATAGTCGGCGGCGGTGATCGCCTTGCCGCCCTCGCGCTGCAGCGAACGGATGCGCAGCGCGCCGTCGCCGCAGGCGATGTCGATCCCGTCGCGACCCGCGGCCAGCACCGTGCCCGGCACGCGGCCGTGGTCGAGCGCCAGCGCGATCGCGCCATGGATGCGCACGCGCTCGCCGGCGAGTTCCGCTTCCGCCACCGGCCACGGGTTGAACGCGCGGACCTTGTTCGCCAGTGCGGTCGCGGCTTGCGACCAGTCGAGTTTCGCTTCGTGCTTGTCGAGCTTGTGCGCGTAGGTCACGCCCGCTTCGGGCTGCGGCTGCGCGACCGGCAGCAGGCCCGCGCGCAGCAGGCCCAAGCCATCGGCCAGCACCTGCGCGCCGAGTTCGGACAGACGATCGTGCAACTGGCCGCCGGTTTCGAGTTCACCGATCGCGGTCTTCTGCGACAGCAGCACCGGGCCGGTGTCGAGGCCCTTCTCCATCCGCATCAGGCACACGCCGGTCTCGCGGTCGCCGGCCTCGATCGCGCGCTGGATCGGCGCCGCGCCGCGCCAGCGCGGCAGCAGTGAGGCGTGCACGTTCCAGCAGCCGTAGGTCGGAATGTCGAGGATCTTCTGCGGCAGGATCAGGCCGTAGGCGACCACGATCATCAGGTCGGGCTTCAGCGCGCGCAGCGCGTCGCGCGAGACCTTCTCGCGCAACGTCTCCGGCTGCAGCACCTCGATCCCGCGCTGCAGCGCTTCCAGCTTCACCGGCGAGGGCGTGAGCGCGCGCCCGCGGCCGGCCGGGCGATCGGGCTGGGTGTAGACCGCCACGACCTCGCCATGGCGCGCCGCGGCGCGCAGACAGGGAGCGGCGAAGGCCGGGGTGCCGGCGAAGACGATGCGGAGGGTCATGCGATCCGGAGAGTGAAAGCGCCGCGAGCGGCGGATGGGTGGGAGATCAGGACGTGGGCGGGCGTTCGCCGGGTGGCGTGCCGCGCATGAAGGCCGCACGCAACAACCCCAGGCCGAACAGCACCAGCCCCGTGGACACGCCGAAGGTCAGGAAACCGCCGGAATATTCGGGCAATCGTTCGATGAAACTGTTGTAGAGCACCCAGCCGATCATCGCGAGACCGATCGACAGCGACACCAGTCCGGCCGCGGCCTGCGGCAGCGAGATCAGCGAGCGCAGGAAGCGGATCGGCCAACCGGGATGCGCGATCTCCTGCAGTGCGAGGCGCAGTTCCAGCAGGTAAAGGAAGGCGCTGGCGAGCCCGAGCGCGAAAACCACGCTGCACACGACCTCGACCATGTCGTGGAGATCTTTCAGCAGATAACCGACCAGGACCGAGAGCGGCATCAGCAGGACCGCCGCGCACAGCTTGACGGCGATGCGCGCGGCCGGAGTCATGGCTCACGCCGCCGAATTGCGCCGCGCCTTCTCCTGCTTCTTGCGCACCTGCTCGCGCTTGAGTTGCGAGAGGTAATCGACGAACAGTTTGCCTTCGAGGTGATCCATTTCGTGCTGGATGCAGATCGCCAGCAGGCCGTCGGTCTGCAGCTCGAACGGCTGGCCGTCGCGGCCGATGGCCTTCACGGTGATGCTGTTGGCGCGGGTCACGTCGGCGTAGATGCCGGGGACGGAGAGGCAGCCTTCCTGGTAGACCTGGTGGCCGTCGGCCTCGACGATCTCCGGGTTGATGAAGACCTGCGGCTGGTTCTTCTCTTCGCTGATGTCGATGACCATGAACCGCCGGTGGTCGTCCACCTGGCTGGCCGCCAGGCCGATGCCCGGGGCCTCGTACATGGTCTGGAACATGTCGTCGAGCCGGGTCTGGAACTCGGGAGTGCCGATTTCGGCCGTTTCCACGGGCCGCGCCCTGGTCCGGAGGCGGGGGTCGGGGAATTCGAGAATTGAGAGGAGCGTCATGTTTGCGAAGATGGGGGCGGGGCCCAGGCCCGGAAAGGGGACATTGTACCCCCTTCCGACTTGCCAATAGCCGGGATTTGTGGGCTATAGTGCGGCCGTTGTGTTGGGGAAAATCCCAAGGGGA
>JAYRTK010000112.1:0-10079 GCA_041919595.1 Lysobacteraceae bacterium | reverse complement strand
TCGATCTCCTTGACGCCTTCGGCCGTGAACTTGCAGAACTTGCGGCGGCGGAAAAACTTGGACATGGTCGGGCTCCTCAGGCTTCGGCGGGTTCGGCGGCGTCTTCGCTGTCGGCGACGCCGATGGGGCCGTCGTCATCGCGGCGGCGGCGATCGCCCTTCTCGGCCTTGTCCTTGTCGTCCTTGTTCTTCATGATCAGGGACTGCTCGGTGTCCGGGCCGTCGCGCTTGATCACGAGATGACGCAGCACGGCGTCGTTGAAACGGAAGGTGTCGACCAGCTCGTTGAGAACAGCGAGATCGGTCTCGATGTTCATGAGCACGTAATGGGCCTTGACCAGATTCTGGATCGGGTACGCGAGCTGACGGCGGCCCCAGTCTTCGAGGCGGTGGATCTTGCCGTTGCCGGTCTCGACGAGCGACTTGTAGCGCTCGATCATCGCCGGCACCTGCTCGCTCTGGTCCGGATGGACCATGAAGACGACTTCGTAATGACGCATGGTGGTGTCCTTGTGGATATCGGCCCGCGGAATTGCGGGACCGAAAGCCCTCCGGGCGCCGGAATGGCGGCGGTGGGGCAAGGTCTCCCGGGAGACGGGTCGCCGCACGGGAGCCGGAAAGTATGGCAGGTTCAACGACTTGCGCGCAAATCCGCGCGGCGCTCGCCGGCATCGGCCGGGCCGGGAGGGCATCCGGCGGCTGTCGTCGCCGGCCGCGATGGGGGATAGTGCCGGCTTTCGTCCCGCCGACCCGTCCATGACCGACCTCCGCGCACGCCCCGCCCCTGCCCGTCGCCGCATACCGGCCGCAGCCCTCTGCCTGGGATGGCTCCTCGCCACCGGTCAGGCCGTCTCCGCCGGACATGAGACGACCGCCCCGGCAGCAACGGCCGCGCTGCCGCCACAACTGCAGGACCTGGATACCTACGTCGAGAGCGTCCGCCGAACCTTCCAGGTGCCCGGCATCGCGGTGGCGGTGGTGAAGGACGGCGACGTGGTGCTGGTTCGCGGCTGGGGCGAACGCGCGCTGGGCGAGGGACCGGTCGATGCCCACACTCTGTTCGCCATCGCGTCCAATACCAAGGCCTTCACCGCGACCGCGCTGAACATGCTGGCGGAGGAAGGCAAGCTGAGCCTGGACGACCGGGTGATCGATCACCTGCCCTGGTTCCGGATGGCCGATCCGTATGTGACGTCCGAGATGCGGGTCCGCGATCTGCTCGCCCACCGCAGCGGACTGACCCTGGGCGCGGGCGATCTGCTGTATTGGCCGACCACCGACTACAGCACCCGGGAGGTCGTCGAACGCCTGCGCCACGTGCCGCTGAAGGGCGGGTTCCGCGACCGCTACGCCTACGACAACATTCTGTACGCGGTGGCGCAACTGGTGATCGAACAGACCAGCGGGCAGTCGTACGAGGCCTTCCTGCGCAGCCGCATCTTCACGCCGCTGGGCATGCGCGAGACCCGCTACAACAGCGATGCGCTGCAACCCGGCGACCGGGCGGCTACCGGCTACGCCCTGGCCGATTTCAGGGACCTGCAACCGGCGCCGCGGCTGACCTGGCACAACGCTTCGGGCGCGGGCGGGTTGTACGCCAGCGCACACGACATGGCCGCATGGATGCGGGTGCAACTCGACGGCGGCGCGTACCGCGATGCCGCCGGCACCGAACAGCGACTCTTCTCCGAGAAGTCCCAGCAGCAGATGTGGCAGGTGATCACGCCGATGCCGGTGGCGACGCCTTCGGTGCCGGAGCTGCTGCCCGCGAAACCGAATTTCATCGGCTACGGCCAGGGCTGGACGCTGTCGGACTATCGCGGCCGCAAACTGGTCTGGCATACCGGCGGCTGGCCGGGCATGGTGTCGCGGCTCACCCTGGTGCCGGACCGGAAGCTCGGCGTCGTGGTGCTGACCAACGCCGAACTCGGCGGCGCGTTCAACGCGATCACGCTGCGGGTGCTGGATGCCTATCTCGACGCGCCCAAGACCGACTGGAACGCGGCCTACGGCGCCGCGCTGGCGAAATCGCGGCAGAACGCCGACGACAGTTGGGCGAAACACGTCGCGGCGCGGGCGAAGCGTTCCACGCCCTCGCTGCCGCCCGCCGGTTTCGTCGGTGTCTGGCGCGATCCGTGGTACGGCGACGTGACCATCGAGCAGCGCGACGGCCGCCTGCGGATGGCGTTCTCGCGGACGAAATCGCTGACCGGCACGCTGGAGCACTGGCAGCACGACACCTTCATCGTGCGCTGGGACGAGCGCTGGCTGAACGCCGATGCGTTCGTGACCTTCGCCCTGAATGCCGACGGCGAGCCGCGCGAGGCACGGATGGAAGCGATCTCGCCGAACACCGATTTCAGCTTCGATTTCCAGGATCTGGTGCTGACCCCGGTGCGCTGAACCATGCCTCGCACCACGCGCTAGCGCCGCGCGGCGATCCAGGCGTCGATGTGCCGCTCCAGCGTGTCCAGCGGCACCGAACCGGTTTCGAGCACCGCGTCGTTGAAATCGCGCAGATCGAACCGGGGACCGAGTTCGGCCGCGGCGCGGGCGCGCAGTGCGGAAATCCGCATCTGCCCGATCTTGTAGGCCAAGGCCTGGCCCGGTGTGCCGATGTAGCGGTCGATCTCGTTGACGATGTCGAGCTCGGCCTTGGGCGCGTTGTCCTTGAAGTAGGCGATCGCGCGTTCCCGGCTCCAGCCCTTCGCGTGCATGCCGGTGTCGACCACCAACCGCACCGCGCGCCACATTTCGTAGGCGAGCTGGCCCATGCGGTCGTAGGGATCGTCGTACAGCCCCATCTCGTAGCCGAGTTGCTCGGCGTACAGGCCCCAGCCCTCGCCGTAGGCCACGAAATACGCGGTCCGGCGGAAGATCGGCGCGCCCGGCAGTTCCAGCCCGCGTGCGAACTGGAAGTGATGCCCCGGCACCGCCTCGTGCAGCGTCAGCGGGATCATTTCCCAGGTCGGACGCGACGCCGGCCTGTAGAGGTTGACGTAGTAATAGCCGGCGCGACTGCCGTCCGCGGCCCCTGCTGGTAGTAGGCGGTGGTGGTGTCCGCAGCGATGTTGTCGGGAATCGGGCGCACGCCGTAGGGCTGGCGCGGGATGGTGCGGAACACCTTCACCAGTTCCGGATCGATCCGCTTGGCGATCGCGCGATACCGCTGCAGCAGGGCCTGCGGATCGCGTTCGAAGAAGCGCGGGTCGCTGCGCAGATGGGTGAAGAATTCGCCGAGCGTACCGCGGAATCCCACCTCGGTCCTGATCTTCTCCATCTCGGCGCGGATCCGCGCGACTTCCTGCAGACCGATCGCATGGATCTCGTCGGCGGTCAGACGGGTGGTGGTGTAATCGCTGGCGAGGAAGTCGTAATAGGCCCTGCCCTCCGGCTGATCGGCCACGGCGATCCCGGCGCGGGTGCGCGGCAGATAGTCGCGTTCGAAATAGCGCAGCAGGCCGCGATAGGCCGGCACGATGCGCTCGGCGATCACCTGCCGGGCCTCGGCCCGCAGCGCGTCGCGCTCCGCTTCGGACACACCGGCGGGGAACTTCGCGAACGGCCGGTAGAAGGGACTTTTTTCGGGATCGTCCACGATCTGCGCGGCGATCTGCACCGGCACGCGCTGCATCAGCACGCGGGGCGGCATGTGGCCGGTCTTCACGCCCTCCCGCATCAGGTCGATGACCTGATCGATCGCCGTCGGCAGCGCGCGCATGCGCGCCAGCCAGTCGCGGTAATCCTTCGCAGCGGCGAAATTCAGCGATTCGGCAGTACCGTCGGCGGTCTGCACGCCGCCCTGATGGCTGATCGGCTGCAGGTATTCGCGGAATCGCTGACGCTGCACCGTCTTTTCCTGCAGCCAGACCCAGGCGTCGTAGTTCAGCTGATCGGCCGGGCCGAGCCGGCTGCGATCGATCCGCCGGATCTCCGCCAGCGCCTCGCGGTCCGCGGCTTCGCGCGCGGCGATGGCGTCGAGGCTGAAATCGGTCCAGCGGTCGTTGTAGCGCAGATCGCCCTGGAACGAAGCGTTCTCGGGCGACTCGCGCAGCCCGCGCTCCCACTGCGCGTCGAAGAAGGCCTGCAGACGCGCCCCCTCGTCGGCGGGCTGGGCGCGTAGGGCGGGCGACACGGCCAGCCACAGCCCGGCCGCGACGGCGACCGTGCGGATGAGCGAACGGAACATGACGAACTCCTGCGCGGGCGATCGGCGCAGTCTAGAGGCCGTGCCCTGCGGGGGGATATGGCAGAAGTCAGGCCGGGGAAGCGCCCCGGAGCCCAAGGGAGATTCAGGCCGCGCGGTCGGCGTCGGTCGTGAAGCTCTCGCCGCAGCCGCATTCGGCCTTGACGTTGGGATTGCGGAACACGAACTGTTCGTTCAGGCCCTGCTTCAGGAAATCGATCTCGGTGCCGTCGAGCAGCGCGAAACTGTCGGCGTCGACGTAGACCCGGACCCCGCCCTGCTCGCTGATGGCGTCGCCGTCGCGCGCCTCGCGGGCGAGATCGACCACATAGCTCCAGCCCGAACATCCCGTGCGTTTGACGCCGAAACGCAGGCCGATGGCGTCCGGGGCGCCGGCGAGATAGGTCTGGATGCGCTCGAGGGCGGCAGGGGCGAGGGAGATGGCCATGGGTGCGATTCTAATGGAATTGGCTAGTAGACTAATGGGCTCGACTCACATCGGCGCGATCGCGCGGGAATTCAAGGCAATGTTCAAGAGCGTCAGGCAGGCGCTGGCCGGGGAAGCGGCCGGCAGCGAGGTCACCGTCAAGGGCTGGGTCCGCACCCGCCGCGATTCCAGTGCCCTGAGCTTCGTCCAGGTGAGCGACGGCTCCTGCTTCGCTCCGATCCAGGTGGTGGCCACCGAGGCCCTCGCCAACTACGAGACCGAGGTCAAGCGTCTCTCGGCGGGCTGCGCGGTGATCGCCACCGGCACCCTGGTCCCCTCCCAGGGCAAGGGCCAGAGCTTCGAGATCCAGGCCACGAACGTCGAAGTGGTCGGCTGGGTCGACGATCCGGAGACCTACCCCATCCAGCCCAAGCAGCACACGATGGAGTTCCTGCGCGAGGTCGCCCACCTGCGCCCACGCACCAACCTCTTCGGCGCGGTCGCCCGCATCCGCCATTCGCTGGCGCAGGCGATCCACCGTTTCTTCCACGAGAACGGCTTCTACTGGGTCAATACCCCGATCATCTCGACCTCCGACGCCGAGGGTGCGGGACAGATGTTCCGCATTTCGACCCTGGACATGATGAACCTGCCGCGGACGCCCGCCGGCGGCATCGACTTCTCGAAGGACTTCTTCGGCAAGGAGGCGTTCCTGACCGTCTCCGGCCAGCTCAACGTCGAGGGCTACTGCCTGGCGCTGAGCAAGGTCTACACCTTCGGCCCGACCTTCCGCGCCGAGAACAGCAACACCAGCCGCCATCTCGCCGAGTTCTGGATGATCGAGCCGGAGATCGCGTTCGCCGACCTCAACGACGACGCCACCCTGGCCGAGCACTTCCTGAAGTACCTGTTCCGCGCGGTGCTGGACGAGCGCGCCGACGACATGGCCTTCATCGCCGAGCGCGTGCAGAAGGACGCGGTCAGCCGCATGGAAGCGTTCGTCAACGCGCCGTTCGAGCGGATCGAATACACCGAGGCGGTGCGACTGCTGCAGAACGCGAAGCAGAAGTTCGAGTTCCCGGTGGAATGGGGCCTCGACCTGCAGACCGAACACGAGCGCTGGCTGACCGAGACCCATGTCGGCCGTCCGGTCGTGGTGATGAACTACCCGGAACACATCAAGTCGTTCTACATGCGTCTCAACGACGACGGCCGGACCGTCGCGGCGATGGACGTGCTGGCGCCGGGCATCGGCGAGATCATCGGCGGTTCGCAGCGCGAGGAGCGCCTCGACGTGCTCGACGCGCGCATCGCGCAGTTCGGCCTCGACCCGGCGCACTACCAGTGGTACCGCGATTTCCGCCGCTACGGCACCGTCCCGCACGCGGGCTTCGGGCTGGGCTTCGAGCGACTGGTGGTCTACGTCTGCGGCCTCGGCAACATCCGCGATGCGATCCCCTACCCGCGCGCGCCGGGCTCGGCGGAGTTCTGACATGCAACCGTCCGGCGCGATCGAATTCGACGGCGATCGCGTCGTGCTCTATCGCCCGACCGGGCCGAACGAACTGGCCCTGGTCGAGGCTAGCGGCTTCCGTCGCTGGCCTCCGCGTCTGCCGGAGCAACCGATCTTCTATCCCGTGACCAACGAACGTTATGCGATGGGAATCGCCACACGTTGGAACATCAAGGACAGCGGTGTCGGATTCGTCACCCGTTTCCGCGTACCGAAGGCCTGCATGGACCGTTATCCGGTACAGAAAGTCGGCGGTGCGCACCATACGGAATGGTGGGTGCCCGCCGAGGAACTCGATGCTCTGAACGACGCGATCGTCGGGGTGATCGAAGTGATCGGCACTTACCGTCCCCCGCAAGAATCAACGATATCCGAGCCATGATCCTGTTCTTCGCCCTCGTCTGTCTCTCGCTCGCCATCGCCGGTTTCTGCGCGCTGGTGATCTTCTGGCCGCTCACGCTGGTGCATCTGCGCGAACGTCACCCGCAGGTGCACGCGCAACTCGGCGCCGCCGCGTTCGCGAATCCGTCGGCGCTGTGGTGGCTGCTCAACGGAAGCTATCGCGCCACCGGTGATCGCAATCTCGCCGGTCTGGCCACGCCCGCACGGGTCTCGCTGAGCGTGATCCTGTTCGGACTGTGCGCCGCCGGCCTCCTCTGGCTGTGGGCGGAGGCCTACGCATGAGCGGTCACGGCGAAGCCGCCCGCACCGAATGGTGGCTGGCCAGCCTCGGTCGCACGATCGTGTGGGCGCGCCTGCGGGTGCGCGAGGCCGGGACCGCCGAGGTGTTCGACAGCGACGGCAACACCCTCGCCTACGACAGCGAGGACAGCGCGCGCGCCGCGCTGATGGACGCCGAATTCGTCGCCTGGGACGGGCTCGACCAGGAGGATGCGCTGGAACGCGGCTTCTCGCTCGACGAGATCGCCCCGCCGCAGGCCGATGACGACGCGGATCTGCGCGGGCGGATGGTACGGACGCTCGGCGCACGGGCCTGACACGCAGGCAGGAGGGAACCGACGATGTATCAGCCCCGCCACTTCGTCGAAACCGATCTCGCGGCGCTGGATGCACTGAT
Source organism: Lysobacteraceae bacterium (assembly GCA_041919595.1). Lineage (GTDB taxonomy): Bacteria > Pseudomonadota > Gammaproteobacteria > Xanthomonadales > Xanthomonadaceae > Lysobacter_I. The sequence continues at coordinate 2,876 of JAYRTK010000112.1, read as the reverse complement.
CGCGACACATCCGTTCGTCACCCTGATCACGCAGGGAGACGATGGCCAACCGTTCGCCAGCCATCTGCCGGTCCTGTACCGGCGCGATGACGGCCAGGTGCTGATCGAAGGCCATTGGGCCCGCCCGAACCCGCAGGCCGGCCATGTCGGCCGCGCATTGTTGATCGTGCACGGCCCGCATGCCTACGTGTCCCCGGCGGCGTACCCGGACAAGGACGCCGCCGCCCGCGTCCCGACCTGGAATTACGCGGTCGCGCATCTGCGCGGCACGCTCGACATCTTCGAGGACGAGCCCGCGCTCGCCGATCTGGTCTCCCGGATGAGCCTGCACTTCGAAACCGGGGTCGGCCGCGACTGGCGCTTCGAGCCCGGACGCGACGATCACCGCAGCCAGTTGCGCGGCATCGTCGGCTTCCGCTTCGACGCCCAGCGGATCGATCTGAAATTCAAGCTCAGCCAGAATCATCCGCCCGCGAACCGGCATGCGGTGCGGAACGACCTCGCCGCACGCGACGATGCCGGCGCGCGTGCGGTCGCCGCGCTCATGCGCGCGCGCGACCCCGACATCGACTGAGGAACCACGATGGATCTGAATCTCTCCGGCCGACACGCGCTGGTCTGCGGCGCCTCCGAAGGCATCGGTCGCGCCGCGGCGCACGAACTGTCCCTGCTCGGCGCCGACGTGACCGTGCTCGCACGACGCGCCGACGCCCTCGCCGAGGTCGCGCAGTCGCTGCCGAACGACGGTCGCCAGCGACACGGTGTCGTCGTCGCCGACGCCGCCGATACCGACGGACTGCGCAGCGCGATCGCCGGACTCTGCGCGGATCGCCCGGTGCACGTTCTGGTCAACAACACCGCCGGTCCGGCCGGCGGACCGGCGCACACGGCGACCGAGGACGCCTTCCTCGACACCTTCCGCAGGCACCTGCTCGCGAATCACGCCCTGGTCCAGACCGTCCTGCCGGGCATGCGCGCCGCGCGCTGGGGACGGATCGTCAACGTGATCTCGACCTCGGTCTACGAGCCGATCCCGAACCTCGGCGTCTCCAACACGATCCGCGGCGCGGTGGCCGGCTGGGCCAAGACGCTGTCGCGCGAAGTCGCCGCGGAGGGCATCACCGTCAACAATGTCCTGCCGGGCTATACCGAGACCGGCCGCCTCGATCAGATCCTGCGCGATCGCGCGCGCGCCGGCGGGCAGAGCGAAGACGCAGTGGCCGCCACGATGCGCCAGAGCGTACCTGCCGGCCGTTTCGCCCGTCCGGAAGAAGTGGCCGCGGCGATCGCCTTCCTCTGCGCCCCCGCCGCCGGGTACATCAATGGGGTCAGCCTCGCCGTGGACGGCGGCCGCATGCAGTCGATCTGAGCGCGATGCGCCGGAAGGCGCGCTGTTCGCGCGCATCCGCTTGCGGGTAACCGGCCGCATTGCAAAGTGACGCAGGCTGCGGCACCGTAAACCCGTGCGACACCGGAGAGACGGCCTGGAACAGGTACTCACGAAGGAACGCCGGGACAGCCTGCGGGTGCCCTATGCGAGCAAGGTGCTGATCCAGCACGGCGATCTGGCCTGGGCGTCCGATGTCCTCGATTTCTCCGAAGGCGGCTGCGGCGTGTTCCGTCCCGCCGGTTGCCTGCTGCGCATCGGCAATGTCGCCCAGTTGTTCTTTTTCGAAGGGTCCGGCCCGGCCGTGCGCGTGTCGGCGCGGATCGCGCGGATCACCGAGCGCCACATCGGCTTCGAGTACCACGAGCCGCAGGCCATTCCGCCCACGCCGCCCTGACCTCCCGGTCCGAAGCAACCGACCAACCATCCACCGATCGCGCATGCCCGAAGGTCCCGAGATCCGACGTGCCGCCGACCGCCTCGCCGAGGCCGTGGTCGGCGCCCCCCTGCGGGCGGCGTGGTTCGCATTCCCGGGGCTGAAACGGCATGAGGCCGGGCTGCGCGGCCGGCGCATCGAGGCGATCGTCCCGCACGGCAAGGCGCTGCTCACCCGCTTCGATCACGGTTGGACGCTCTACAGCCACAACCAGTTGTACGGCGTCTGGAAGATCACCGCGGCCGGCGAACGACCGGACACCGGCCGTTCGCTGCGCGTGGCACTGGAGACCGATGACCGCGCGATCCTGCTGTACTCGGCGTCGGATGTCGCGATGTGGCGCACCGCCGACCTGCATGCGCATCCGTTCCTGTCGAAGCTCGGTCCCGACGTGCTCGACCCCGTGCTGGAACCGGAGACGGTCCTCGCCCGTCTCCTCGATCCGCGCTTCCGGGGACGCGCGCTGGGCGCCCTACTGCTGGATCAGGGCTTTCTCGCCGGCATGGGCAACTATCTGCGTTCGGAAGTGCTGTTCGCGGCCGGACTGCGGCCCGAACGCAGGCCGCAGTCGCTCGACACCGCGGAGCTGCGGATCCTGGCGCGCGAACTGCTGGCGATTCCTCGTCGCAGCTACGCGACCCGGGGCATCGAACCGGCCCGCGGCATGCGCGAGGATTACCTGACCGACACCCCCGAGGGGTTCCGCTTCCTCGTCTTCGACCGCGAGGGCCAGCCCTGCCCGACCTGCGGCGCGCCGATCCTGCGACAGGAAAACGGCACGCGCCGGCTCTATCTCTGCCCCCGCTGCCAGCATTGATCGCACCCTACGCCGGCGCATGCGCCTCGCACCAGGACATGATCCGGTGCAGCCGGTAAGCTTGTCGCATGCAGACCTTCCTTCACGTCATCGGCGGTGCCGAACGTGCCGCGCGCGGCGGTCGCACGCTCGACGTGTTCGAGCCCGCGACCGCCGGCGTATACGCGCAGGCCGCCGCCGGTGATGCCGACGATGCCGCGGATGCGATCGCCGCGGCGCAGGCGGCGTTCCCCGCG
>JAYRTK010000111.1:0-10188 GCA_041919595.1 Lysobacteraceae bacterium | reverse complement strand
GAGCTTGGCGTCGGCGATCATGCCGAAGTGGACCCGGCCGTTGTAGCTGAGGATCGACAGGCCGATGCCGATCGAGCCGGTCTGCGGGACCCAGAACATCATTTCGCGGATCTTGCCCCCGGCCAGATACAGCGGTTGCTGCGGGCCGGGAACATTGGTGGCGACGGTGGTCGCCTTGCGGCTGAACAGTTCGAGCGCCAGTTCCTGCACCGCGGCCGGCGCCATGCCGAGCGCCGCGAGCAGGCCATACGCGACGATGGCCTGCCGGGAATTCTTGAGCTGGCGCATGCATTCGGCGACATGCTCCAGGCGACGGATCGGGTTGCCGATGCCGACCGGGAGGTCGAGAAAGACCAGACCGAAGTGGTTGCCGAGCTTGCGCGCGTGTTCGAGCGGACGCAGGTTCACCGGCACGGTGGCGCGCAGGGTCAGGCCCTCGACGTGCTCGCCGCGTTCGAGCATGTAGTCGCGCAGCGCGCCGGCGGCGGTGGTCATCAGCACGTCGTTGACCGTGCAGTCGCAGGCGCGACCGACGGCCTTCACCTCTTCCAGATCCAGCGGCGGCGCCCAGGCCACGCGCTTGCTGACGCCGAGCTTGCCGCGCAGCAGCGACGGCGGATCGTCCGGCAGGGCGAGCGCCTGCACCAGTTCGCGGGCGATGTCCCCGCCCTCCTTCGCCAGCACGCCGGCGAGGGTCGGGTCGCGGTACATGTCCATGCCCTTCTCGAACATCTTCGTGCCGAGCTTGGCGTAACGCTCCATCGCGCCGACGCGCTGCGCGACCTTGGCGCCGTCCTGTTTCAGCCAGGCCTTGCCGAGGTCCGCGCCCTTGACCGGTTCGCGGGTGGTGTCGGTGAGCGACAGCAGCACCTGCACCAGCGCGATGCCGTCGGCGTAGCTGTGGTGGATGCGCGCGATGAGCGCGGACCCGCCGTGATATTTCTCGACCAGATGGAACTGCCAGAGCGGTTTGGACTTGTCGAGCGGACTGGAGGCGAGCGCGCCGGCCAGACGTTCGAGCGATTTCTGGTCGGCCCGTCCGGGCAGCGCCGAGAGGCGCACGTGCCAGTCGAGATCGAAATTCTCGTCGTCCTGCCAGGCCATGCCGCCGGGGGTCTCGACCGGTTTCATCCGGAACCGGGTGTAGGCCAGGAAGCGGCGTTCGATCACCTTCTTCAGTTTCGCCAACGGAATGTGCTCGTCGAACATGAGCACGCCGGTGATCATCATCGGGTTGGTCGGGCCTTCCATCCGCAACCAGGCGGTGTCGACCCGCGACATCGACTCGCGGCGGGGACGCTTGAACGCGGTCTGTTTTGCGGATGTGTCGTCGGCCATGGTGTCCTCCCTACCTGAGCGGGAGTGAATCACGGGCCCGGGTCGCGGTCAACGCGATCCGCCGCACCTCATTCGCGGCCGCCACCGATCCGCCGGTAGGCCGCCAGCGCCGCCTCGCGGCCTTCGGCGAGACCGACGACGGGATACCGCGGGTAATCCGGCGCCAGCCGGGCGAGCGTGCGCGGTTCGGTCCACGGCGCATGGCGCAATGCCTGCGGCAACCGCGCCAGTTCCGGCAGCCAGCGGGTGAGATAGGCCGCGTCCGGGTCGAACTTCTCCGACTGGGTCACCGGGTTGAAGATGCGGAAATACGGCGCGGCATCGGCGCCAGTACCGCCGATCCACTGCCAGCCGAGCGTGTTGTTGGCGAGGTCGGCGTCGACCAGCGTGTCCCAGAACCAGCGCGCGCCTTCGCGCCAGTGGTAGCGCAGGTGCTTGCACAGATAACTGCCGACGATCATCCGCACGCGGTTGTGCATCCAGCCGGTGTGCCAGAGCTCGCGCATGCCGGCGTCGACGATCGGCACGCCGGTGCGGCCGTGGCGCCAGGCCTCGCGCAGGCGCTCGTCCACCCGCGCCCACGGAAAGTCGGCGAAGCGCGGATTGAGGTTCTGTTCGGGCGTGTGCGGAAAGTGATGCAGCAGGTGATAGGCGAACTCGCGCCAGCCGAGTTGGCGGACGTAACCGTCGACCTGCGCCTGCGGCGCGTCGGGCGGCAGCGCCCGCAACGTGGCGGCGATGCGCCAGGGCGCGATCTCGCCGTGATGCAGATGGGGCGACAGACGCGAGGTGCCGGCATGATCGGGACGATCGCGGGCGTCGAGGTAATCGCCGACGGCACCGCCGGCGAACCGCGCCAGGGCGGCATGCGCACCGGCTTCGCCGGGTTCGAAACGGCCCCAGAAGCCGGCATCCCAGCCGAGCGCCGGCGCCAGCCCCAGCGCGTCCAGCGGCAGCCCGTGCGGCCCCTCGTCGACCTGCGGCAGCGTCGCCGGAGCATCGCGCAACGACGGCGGCGACAGCTGCGCGGCGGCCGTGCGCCAGAAGGGCGTGAACACCTTGTAGGGATCGCCCTGCTTGTTGAGCAGCTTCCAGGGCTCGATCAACAGCGCGCCGTTGAAGCTCTCCGCACGCAGCCCCTGCCGGCGCAACGCGGCCTTCACCGTGGTGTCGCGCTTCTCGATCGCCGGCTCGTAGCGGCGGTTCCAGAACACCGCCTCGGCGTCGCAGGCCGCGGCGAGCGTCTGCAGGGTCTGCACGGTCGGCGCGTGGAAGATCCGCAGTCGCGAGCCGCGCCGGCGCAGATCCGCATCCAGCGCCGCCAGCGCGCGATGACGCCAGGCCAGAGTCGCCGCGCCCGGTGCCCAGTCGCCCTCCTCGTCCGGCGCATGGATGTAGACCGGGATCGGCGCGTAGCCGTCATCCAGCGCCGCCTGCAACGCCGGATGATCGGCGAGCCGGAGGTCGTTGCGGAACCAGACGATCGCGTTGGCCATCAGACGACGGGCTCTGGAGCGGTGTTGCCGGCAGCGTAGCCGGAGCCCGCGGTCGTGGCGAGTGCGGCGCGCAGCTTCGCGGCCCGCGCGCGGATCGCTTCCCGTCGCTCCGGGGCCAGGCGGTCCAGGTTGCGCCATTGCATGCCCGCGCGCGGGTGGTCGCGGAAACGATCCGCGTGGCGCGCCAGGAAATCCCAGTACAGCGTGGTGAACGGGCAGGCCTTCGGGCCCAGGGCTTCGGTCGGATCGAACGGACACCCGGCGCAATGATTGGACATGCGCTGGATGTATTTGCCCGACGCGGCGTAGGGTTTCGAGACCATCCGCCCGCCGTCGGCGTACTGGCTCATGCCCAGCACGTTCGGCAGTTCGACCCATTCCACCGCATCGACGTAGACCGCGAGATACCAGGCGTGGATCTCGCGCGGGCGCACGCCCAGCAGCAGCGCGAACAGGCCGGTGACCATCAGTCGCTGGATGTGGTGCGCATAGCCCAGATCCAGCGTCTGCCGCAGCGCGTCGCGCAGGCACGCCATCCGCGTCTCGCCGGTCCAGAACAGCGCCGGCAACGGCTGGTCGGCGCCGAGCGCGTTGTCGTCGAGGAGCCCGGGCATCCGCAGCCAGTACACGCCGCGCACGTACTCGCGCCAGCCGAGGATCTGGCGCACGAAGCCTTCGACCGCTTCGATCGGCGCCCGCCCCTCGCGCCACGCCGCCACCGCCGCGTCGACCGCGCGGCGCGGCGACAGCAGTTTGAGATTCATCGCCGCCGACAGCCGCGAGTGATACAGCCACGGCTCGCCCGCCCAGATCGCGTCCTGATAACGACCGAACGACGGCAACCGATGCGCGATGAAATCCTGCAGCGCGTCTTCCGCCTGCGCCGCGGTGAGCGGCCAGTCGAAGTCGTCGAGCCGGCCCGGGTGATCGGCGAAACGCGCGTTCACCAGATCGAGGACGGCGCGGGCGGTGGCGTCGATCCCGAACGCACGCGGCGCGGGCAGGCGCCCGGGCCCTTTCCTGCCGAAGCTCTCGCGATTCTCGCTGTCGAAATTCCAGCGCCCGCCGACCGGCTGACCGTCGTCCATCAGTACGTCTTCGCGCTTGCGCAGCCAGCGGTAGAAGAATTCCAGCCGCAGTTCCTTCCTGCCCTTCGCCCAGTCGGCAAAGTCTTCCGGCGTGGCGTAGAAATGCAGATCCTGACGTTCGACCCAATCCACACCGGCCGTGCGACACACCTGCGGCAGCGACTGCGCGAGCCGCCATTCTCCGGGTTTCACCGCGAGCACGCGCGCCGGTTTCAGCCGTGCGAGATCGGCGGCGAGGGCATCCTCCAACGTCTGGTGATCGTGCGCATCGAGCGCGCGATATTCGACCCGGAATCCGCGGGCGACCAGCGCATCGCGGAAATGCCGCATCGCCGCGAGGAACATCGCGATCCGCGCCTTCGTGCTCCAGACCTGCGTCGCCTCGTGCGCGACTTCCGCCATCCACACCACGTCGCGGGCGGGATCGAAATCGTCGAAGACCGCGGATGCGGCATCGAGCTGATCGCCCAGCACGATCACCAGATCGCGCACGGCGGCGGTCATCGGCCCGACACCGCGCCGCCGTGGTATTCGCGGGGAATCCGGTCGTTCAGTCCGACCAGGATCTCGTAGGGAATCGTTCCGGCGGCCTGCGCCACCGCCTCGCACCGGATTTCGGTCTCGCCCTGACGACCGATCAGCACCACGTCGTCCTCGTTGTAGGCGGTGCCGTCCGGTCCGATGTCGACCATGAACTGGTCCATGCAGATGCGCCCGACGATCGGGTAGTGCCGGCCGCGGATCAGCACCTCGCCGCGCGAGGACAGCGCACGCGGGAAGCCGTCGCCGTAACCGATGGGGACCGTGACCACGCGGGTGTCGCGCGGCGCCGTCCACGTCGCGCCGTAGCTGACGGTGTGGCCGGCCTTCACCACCTTGAAGTACACCACCTGCGAGACCAGCGACAACGCCGGCCGCAGATCGACCGTGCGCCGCGACGCGGGATCCGGCAACACGCCGTACAGCGCGATCCCGGGGCGCACCATGTCGAGACAGGTCTCCGGGAAATGCAGCACGCCGCCGGAATTCGCGAGATGCCGCAGCGGCATCGGCGCGCCGATGCGGTCGAAGTGCGCGCAGGCGTCGAGGAAACGCTCCAGTTGCTGCCGGGTCATCGGCGACGCGGGATCGTCCGCGCAGGCCAGGTGCGAATACACGCCCTTGACCGTGCACCAGCGCGACGCGACCGCAGCCTCGATGAACGGCGCGGCGCTGTAGCTGTGCACGCCGATGCGCTCCATGCCGGTATCGAGCTTGAGATGGATCGTCGCCTTGCGGCCGAGCGACTCGGCCGCGGTCTCGACCTGACGCAGCTTGTCGAGCGACGACACCGTGATTTCGAGATCGTGGCGGATGAACTGTGCGGCCTGCAGGCCGAAGATGCCGCCGAGGACGAGGATCGGCACGTGCACGCCGGCCTGACGCAGGGCGATGCCCTCCTCCACGAACGCCACGCCGAGCTGTTCCACGCCCTGCGCCTGCAGATGCCGGGCGACCGGAATCAGGCCATGGCCGTAGGCGTTGGCCTTGACGATGCCCATCACCGGCACGCCGGCCTTCGCGCGCAGCGCGTGCAGATTGTGGGTGAGCGCGTCGAGATCGACCCGGATCCGGGTGGGACGATCGCTGGCCTCGGCGTGGCGATGACGCAGCGCGTCGATGTCGTCGGCGTGGGTGGACGGGGGCGGCGGCACGGTCATGCGGCATTTTACCGGTCCCGTTCGCGGATGACGTTCTTTCCGGGACCCCACATGGAACGCGCGGATGCCCGGATACCTGATCACCTATCGCGACAGCGGCTGGCGCAACCCGATGACCCGCCATGAATTCCGCGATGCGGTCGGTTTCGTGCCCTGGCCCGACGCGCAGAACGATCGCCTGTCGTCGTTCCGGTTCCTGCTGCCCGTGGGCTGGGACCTCCGCATCCACGAGCACCGCAGCGCGCTGTCGCGCTGCAAGGTCTGGCGCGGGACCGGCAGCGAAGTCCTGGTGGACAAGGCGGAGCTGCCCGCGTTCATCCACGATCAGGCCAGCGGCCACGCCTGGGCGCGGTTGGGCCACGCGACGATCGCGCAGGCCTTCCAGTCGCTGCAGCCGTCTGGCCCGGCCGATCTCACCTTCACCCTGATGCCCGGCCTGACCCTGCCCGACGGCGCCCGCGGCAGCGGCACCTGGCACCAGCAGGGTCTCCAGCGGCTGCCGACCGGAGGCTGGGCGGTCTCGGGCAGCGCGCCGGGCACCGGCTATCTCTACTGCACCGACGCCAGCGGCACGATCCACCACGTGCACCGCCCCCTCGTCGGCGACTTCAATCATCTCGGGGGCTTCCAGATCACCGGCGGCGTGCTCGCGGTCGGCTACGAGCGCTTCGAGAACGGCGCGAACGGACACTCGCGCATCCTGTGCTTCGATGTCCGCAGCGGTCTCCCGGTCCGGTTGCCGCATCTCGATCTTGTCCGAGATACGCCGGGCGACACCGCCGGCGCGGTCGGGCTGTGGTTTCTCGGCGATCGCTGGCTGCTGCTGGTGGCCAACTGGAACGCCGCGCGTCTCGATTTCTACCGCTCCAGCGGCCGCGACCTGTTCGACCCGGCCACGCGCTTCGAGGCCACGCCCGCGTGGCGCTGGTCGAAGGCCACGCACGGGTTCGCGGCGGGATCGATCGACGACCACTGGGCGCGCTACCAGAACCTCAACCTCTTCACCCAGGCGGGCGAGCCGGTGCGGATGGACCGGCTGTGGTTCGTCGGCACCCACGCAGGCGACGGCGACGACTGGGCCGATCTGTACGCGCTGGACCTCACCGGTACCCAACCGGTCGTCACCAAGGTCGCGAACCGGCACGTCTACAACAGCGGTGGCGGCCAGAGTCTGCATCACGCCGGCGGTCTGGCCTACGACCCGGCCGTGGCGGCCTTCGAGCTGTACGCCATGCAGCCGCATCTGGGCGACGGCGTGCGCACGCGGGTCAATCGCTGGCGGTAGACCGCACGGGCGAACCGATGCCGCCGGCCAGGCCGGCGGCATCGGTCGCATCGGACGTACGTCCTGCCCGGATCAGATGCGGACCACGGTCACCGTCGCGGTGGCGGTACCGCCACGGCCGTCGGACACGGTGTAGGTGAAGCCGACCGAACCGGACCAGATGCGCGGCGGCGTGTAGCGGATCTTGCCGGCCTCGATGGTCGCGGTGCCGACGCGCGGCGCGGTCACGTCCGTGATCGTCAGCGGATCGCCGTCCGGGTCGCTGTCGTTGATCAGCACCGGGATCAGGATCGAGGTCCGCCGCGTGGCCGCGGTGTCGTTCACCGCCAGCGGCGATGCGTTCGGCACGGTCACCGCGATCTGCACCTCGGCTTCGCGCACCGCGTTGCCGTAGCGGACGCGATAGCGGAACCCGTCGGCGCCGGCGTAACCGGCCTGCGCGGTGTAGGTCGCGGTCGCACCCGACAGCGACAACTGGCCATGCGCGGGCGGACGGACGATCGCGTATTCCAGCGCGCCGCCGTTGCCGATCGAACCCGGCAGCGGGATCGGCAGCGCCTCGCCCGCGCGCGCGGCGGTCGACACCGCCTCCGCGCGCAGCGGCGCGTAGGTCTGCAGCACGCGCACACCGCCGGTCACCGACACCATCAGCAGCGAACCATCGCGCGACAGCCGCGTGCGCCCCTGCACGAACGCCTCGTTGCCGTTGTGGGCGAAGCCGTCCTCGAAATCGTGACTGCCGATCTGGCTGAAGGTGTTCATGTCGTACACCCGCACCGAACTGCCGCCCGACCACGGAAAGTACGCGATGCGCTCGACCGGGTGATAGGCCACACCGATCGGCTGCGCGCCGGCATACTGCCCCAGCGTCGCGACCTTCCGGTACGCATCGTCGTACACGAAGGTGCCGCCGTAGGTCGGAATCGCGAACTGGCTGCCCAGACGGTCCGTGCCGATCTCGTAGTTGAACCAGGACGTGCCGTCGGTATAGCCCTGACGGTTGACGAGCCCGCCGGTCGGCACGTCGATCAGGCCCCAGCGGCCATCGGAGATGTTCGCCTCCGCGAACGCGACGGTATCGCCGTCGCCGCTGGGCGACAGCATCGTCGACTGCCGCACCGACGCCAGTTGCGTCCACGTCCCGGTCGCCGGGTCGTAGCGGCGCAGGCCGACCCAGCCGGAGCCCCAGAAGTCGTTGGTGGTGTAGAGCTTGTCGTCGGCCGCGTAACGGACCGAATACGTGCCGCTTTCGTAGCTGCTCAGTTTGGGAAACGACGCTTTCTGCACGCTGAGATCGTCGAGCGAGACCAGGTGCACCCAGGCGTTCGCGCTGTCGGACAGATCATCCGCGACCGCGAGCGTGGCGTTGTCGTTCGAGAGATCCAGACCCTTGAGCGCACCGCCGAGCACGATCGGCGCGAGGAAATCCCCGCTGTCGACGTGATAGCGCAGCACTTCGCCGCCCTGGGTGATGTAGAGGATGCCGCGGCTGTCGTCATGGACCATGTCCACGCGTTGCGGCGCCGGGATCAGCGTGCCTTCGGCCGATGCCGGCACGGCGACGATGGCCGCGGTGAGCGCGACCAGGACTGCCGCGGCGCGCGTGGCGTGCCGCGGGGTGTTTCGGATGTTCATGCGTTCTCCTGTCCGTAGGGGGTTCCGAGTCCCGGAACACGGCGGGAGGCGTCCTGCCGGAACCCGCCGGATCCGGAAGGAAATCATGCACTTGCCCCCTCTCACGGACTGAGAATCCGGAGGCCGGGCCGCAGGTCGCGACACGGCCCGCGACGTCTCAACGGCGGTTCGGAAACCGCTGCGCCACCAACCCCTGGTAGGTCGCCGGATGATGTTGCTGCAGCGCCTGCGCCGCCCAGATATCGCCATCGATGATGCCGTGGACGAAATCGCCGGCGAGCTGCAATCCCGCCTGCGGATGCGCGTAGCCGATGCCCGCCTTCGCCGCATCGTGGAAGAGATCGGCAACCAGAGCCTTCTCGACGAAATCCCAGTGCAGTCCGTACGGCACGTACACCTGCTGGATGCCCGCGAACGACCACCAGCAGAACGGTGCGATGTCCAGGCTGTTGTGGATGCGCCACAGGAAGCCCTGATCGTTCGGCAGCACGGTGTTGAAGTAGGCGTTGAACCCGGTGCCGCGCGGCGTGAGTCCCGCGAACGACCACAGCGCCATGTTGGTGACCTGCCCGCCGCCGTAGAGCATCGCATTGAGATAGGCGAACAGCGTCGGCGTGAGCGTGCCGCCGAGACTGTGCCCGGTGACGTAGAGGAATCGCGGCTTCAGCGCCGCCATGAATTCCACCATCGAGGTATGCGTGTTCGGATCGCGCAGACGGATCAGATCGGACATGCCGTTGAAACTGCCCTTGGAGATCAGCGCATCGGCCGGCACCCGCGGCGGCGCGCCGGGCAGTTCACCGAACGGTTTCGCCGTGTCGAGATCGAAATCCTGCTTGAGCCAACTGCTCAGGCTCTCGAAATTGGTGCCGCGGATGACCACGAAATATTCGCCGGTGGCCGCGTTGCCGGCGATGAAGGCGCGGCTGTAGGAGATATCGTCCCAGTGATCCAGCTCCGCCGGTCCCCAGACCACCTGCAGCCCGGTCTGCGCCGCGACTTCGTGCGGAATCGCGGCCATGTCGTCGTAGGAAATCGCGCACAGCGCGATCGCGGTGTTCGGATACCAGTCGTAGTTGCGGCCGATCTGCTCGAAAACGTCCATGCGCGCCTCCCTTGGCGTCGTGCTGCAGATGCGCAGCGATCGGATGGCCCCATGCTTCACGGGCGAATGCTCGGCCCCGTTGCGGGGCTTCCGGAGTCTGCGCCCGTCTCGCGGCGGTGGTCAAATCCCCGCCCTCCTGCAGCGCACATCGTCTCAACATCGTCGTAGGGTGGGGTGAGCACAGCGAACCCCACCATTGCGAGCCCATCGCCGCACCGCACATCGGGCGGAGCGGAAGCAAGATCGCCGATACCCCGCATACCGAACGAAGCCGATCGCGTTCCGATCGGCAGTGATTGGAGTCGTACCGCTGTTCGATGGTGGGGTTCGCTGCGCTCACCCCACCCGACCCACTCCCTTGGCGTCGTGCTGCAGATGCGCAGCGATCGGATGGCCACATGCTTCACGGGCAAATGCTCGGCCCCGTTGCGGGACTTCCGGAGTCTGCGCCCGTCACGCGGCGGTGGTCAAACCCCCGCCCTCCTGCAGCGCACATCGTCCCAACATCGTCGTAGGGTGGGGTGAGCACAGCGAACCCCAC
>JAYRTK010000110.1:0-10211 GCA_041919595.1 Lysobacteraceae bacterium | reverse complement strand
CGCACGCGACTGCTCCATCATGGCCAGAGGCTAAATGCCTCGCCGACAGGCCGGATATACGCTCGCAACCTCACCCAAGGTCAACAACAGCGCTTGGCAACAGGGAGGAGTCCATATACACCCTACGAATGCGCCTTACGGCCTTGCATGCGCGGGCATTGCGGCGGTTGTTGGAGGGGTTGGCGGTGGATGTCCGGTAGCCTCGTAGCCCGGGTCCGCGCATCGCGAGAACCCGGGAAAACGACCGCCACGCCCCTCGAACTTCATACCCGTCGGCGAGCGACCCCGCTCTCGTAGGAGGGCCTTCAGGCCCGAGCTTTTGCCTCGATCACCGTTTGCGTAGGGCGCATAAGCCGAAGGCGTCATGCGCCGTGATACTCAACAGTTCCCGCAGACCCGAAGTGATGCATGACACTTGATTTATGCCCCCACGGATGCGCCTTACGGCCTTACTTTTCTTCCGTCTCCGCGGGTGATATTCGTGCCGCATTGCGCAGTTGATACTCCCAGTTCTCGCGCTCTTTCATCAAGTCGACGAAATTCCTTCTCAGATCAAGCAACATCGGGTCGCCATTCGCAATCACCATGGCAGTGTAGAGCCCCGTCTCGAATACGAAGAAAAGATTGGCCTCAACGCTCTTCTGCGCTGGTCCTCCACGCTCAATGATCCAATGGTCGTCCGTCTCACGCACACAGGCTCCATGCAAGACAGCGGCAACATTAGGGTGAGCGCCGTAGTCAACCAGACGATCGTAGTGCTCGGTAATGATGCGAGGCTCGCCTTGGATGCGGACTGAAAGCCTCTTACAAACGCTTTGGATAACGCCGGATCCGAACATTTTCCGCGACCTCTTGCGCTCTTCTTTCCCATCGTGTCGACTCATCCACACCTTTTCAAGAACTGGTCTGCGCTGGATCTCTTGCGCATAGCATGCACTCTCCAGGCTCGCGCGAAGAATTGGCGACAACGGCGAGAAATCGCCGGAAAGGGCGGCACGCACAGCGGAGCAATAGAGAATCCGCGAATGCATATTCAGCAATTTAGAGGCCACAGGAATGCCTTCACTAACGCCGCTAATGGTCTCATGTAGAACCCGATCGATGACGTGGCAATACTCCACCGCCTCCTCATTCTCAGAAATCGCGTTCTCTGATACTGACGCAGAGGCGTTTAGGTAGTCGGTAAGGCTACCTTGGGCGAGGCGAGATGGAGCAGCGATCGGTTGATTCATGGAAGACCTGCAAAGGGTGGGCCGAGGTCCGGCATCTCGCTTGCCTAGGCGGCTCGCCGTCTAGGGACTGAGCAGGACTTGAACCCAAGCGAAGTAGCAATTAGAACCTATATCAAAATTGCCTGAGAAAGAGAACCACCGCGGCGGTATGCACAAGCCCGAGGAAATTCTCCGAATATAGCTTCCAACGATTCAGTAATCGGCGCTTGTGCTTCATCCAAGCGAAGAATCGCTCGACAATCCAGCGCCGCTTGTATCTCCGCAACTCTCGACCATCCCGCGTCTTCGACCTCTTCCGGTTCTTTTGATGCAGTGAGACCATCTTGACATCCTTACTTCAGAGATCGTCGTCAAAATCATCTCTGTAGCGTGTCCGGTCACCGACCGAAATCTCCGGCATCGCCTCAATCATGTAGAAGTCGAAGCTCACGGACGAACCATATTGCTCGATCTCAAACACCACACTCCAAAATCTCAGCGCAGCACAAGCCGTCAAAAAATGACTGTCTCGTAGCCTAGGTAAGCGCAAAGCGCGCACCCGGGAGAACGACCGCATGCCCCCACGAAATTCCGGGTGCGCCCCGCAGCCTTACCCGGCTGCTTGCTCGGGATGACAGGACCAAGGGACGCAGTCCCCAACACCCACGTCCGAAAACGGCCAGCCGCCCCCACCCCAGTGGTCTACGCTATCCCCATGACCACCACCCCCGCCCACGACACCCTCCCTAGCCGCGAGATCTGCGAGCGGGCGATGGCCGCGAAGGATCATCGCTTCGACGGGCTGTTCTTCGTCGCAGTGCGCAGCACCGGGATCTATTGCCGGCCGGTGTGTCCAGCACCGCCGCCGAAGCGCAGCAATATCAGCTTCTATGCGAACGCGGCGGCGGCCACCGCGGCCGGTTATCGGCCGTGTCTGCGCTGTCGGCCGGAGCTGTCGCCGGAGGCCTTCGCGCAGGTGCGCGAGGATGCCGTGCGACGCGCGCTGGCGATGATCGCGGAGGGTGCGTTGCAGGACGATTCGTGCGAGGCGCTGGCGGCGCGGGTCGGTCTGAGCGCGCGTCAATTGCAGCGGGTGTTTTTGACCCACGTCGGCGCGACGCCGCATGCGGTGCACGCGACCCGTCGGTTGCTGCTCGCGAAACAGCTGCTCACCGAAACCGCGCTGCCGGTAACCGATGTGGCGTTGGCCGCGGGGTACAACAGCCTGCGGCGGTTCAACGCCGCGTTCAAGGATGGGTGCGGCATGCCGCCGGGCGCGATCCGTCGCCAGGCGTCGGCGGCGAAGGCGCCGAGCGGCACGCTGATGCTGCGTCTGGGCTATCGGCCGCCGCTGGATTTTCCGCTGCTGCTCGCGTTCCTCGCCAAGCGCGCGATCCCCGGGATCGAACGCGTGAACGCCGACAGCTACGAACGGGCGATCGGTCCTGGCCGCGCCTGGCTGCGGGTGAGCGCGGTCGCGGACCGTCCCAAATTGAAACTTGAAATCGGCGAGGCCGATCCGCGCGGCATTCCCGATCTGGTGCGTCGGGTGCGGCGGATGTTCGATCTCGATGCCGATCTGCGGCCGGTGCATGCCGTCTTCGCGAACGACCCACTGCTGGCGCGCGCGATCGCGCTGCATCCCGGTCTGCGCGCGCCCTGCGGCTGGGATGGTTTCGAGTTGGCGGTGCGCGCGGTGCTGGGGCAACAGATCAGCGTCGCCGGTGCGACCACGCTGGCGCGGCGGCTGGTGGACACCTGGGGCGAAGCGCGCGACCCCGTGGCGCCGGCCGGGCTCGATCGCACGTTTCCGTCGCCGGCGCGGCTGCGCGACGCGCCGCTGGAACGCATCGGCCTGCCGAAGACGCGCGCCGCGACCGTGCGCGCGCTGGCGGCCGCGGTCGCTGATGGCCAACTCTCGTTCGCGGGCGGGCAGCGGCTGGAGGAATTCGTCGCGCGGGCGACCGCCCTGCCCGGCATCGGCGCATGGACCGCGCAGTACATCGCGATGCGCGGCATGGCGATGCCCGATGCGTTTCCCGCGGGCGATCTCGTGCTGCAGCAGCGACTGGCGCCGCCGGGCGTCGCGAAGCTGGGCGAACGCGCGACCGAAGCGCGTTCGCAGGCGTGGCGGCCGTGGCGCGCGTATGCGGTGCTGCATCTGTGGCATCTGCCGGCGGACGCCGCGCAGCGGGCGGCGGCATGAGCGCGACGGTGTTCTTCGAGCGCATCGACACGCCGATCGGCACGCTGACGCTCGCCGCCGATGCCGTGGGTCTGCGTCATATCGAATTCGCGAGCAACCGGCATCCGGTGGATCGGGCCGGCTGGGTGCCCGGCGCGCGCGGCGCGATCGCGGACACGCTGCACATCACCGCCGTACAGCTGCGCGAGTATTTCGACGGCACACGCACGACGTTCGACCTGCCGCTGGCCCCCGAAGGCACCGCGTTCCAGTGCGAGGTGTGGCGAACGCTGGCGACGATTCCCTACGGCGCCACCTGGAGTTACCGCGATCTCGCCCACGCCATCGGCAGGCCCGCAGCGGTGCGCGCGGTCGGGGCGGCCAACGGCCGCAACCCGCTGCCGATCGTGCTGCCCTGCCATCGCGTGATCGGCGCCGACGGCAGCCTCACCGGATTCGGCGGCGGACTGCCGATCAAGGAAGCGCTGCTGCGTCTGGAAGGCGCGCTGCCGGGCACGCCGCGCAGTGGCGATCTGTTCGGCTGAGGGCGGATCGGGTTCGCCACGAAAAACGCCCGGCGAAGGCCGGGCGTTCGGAGGCTGCGCGATGCGGCGCGGTCAGCGCACGCTGGTATCGAGGCTGCGCAGCGCGTCGGCGATGCTGGTGTGGCCACTGCGATCGAGGTCTTCGCGGGTGTAGACGCGGCCGAAGGCGTTGGTACAGCGCTGCGGCTTGCGCGCCTTCTCCGCGCGCAGGTTCTCGGCGGCGACGATGCGTGAACCAGTGCTGCGCAGGCAGTTGCGTTCGGATTCCTTCGCCGGGGTGTCCGCGGTCGCGACCTCGGCGGTCTGCACGGTCGCGGTTTCGCCGGCGTCGTTGGACACGGTGACGGTCTGGGCCAGGGCGACACCGCTGCAGGCGGTCAGCGCGGCGGCAAGCAGGAGGCGGGTCATGGGGCACTCCGGAGTCCGTGGGCAATGGCCGCACCATACCCCGGCGCGGCGCGGGTTGCCTGAACGCGGCGGGGCCCGGTTCAGCCGGCCGGACAGGCGTCGCGGCGGGCTTCGCGGAAGGCGCGGACCTGTTCCGGCGTGGCCGGCACGCTCTCGATGCCGTCGTCGAACAGCACCCGCCAGACGCCGTCCTCGCCACGCCGCCAGACCGAGTGGAAACCGCCGAGCCGATACTCCGCCTGCGCGGTCCCGGGATGCCGCACCACCAGCGCAGGGCCCTGCGACCAGGCGATGCCGTCCTCGCCACCGACGGTCGTCCGGGTCGGATACCACTCGAGGGTCAGGCGCCGGCCCTCGACGATGTCGGCCCAGGCCCGTGCGATGGCCTCGCGCCCGCGGTGCTGGCGTTCGCTCCCGGCACCGAACACCGCCCCCGCATGCACATGCTCGGCGAAGCCCGCCGCATCGCGCGTCGCCACCGACCGCGCGAACCCCAGCTCGCGCGCCCAGACCTCGCATTCGGCCGGCGAGTGCGCAGCGGCGAATGCCGGCGACACGACCGAAAGCGCGAGAACGGGAACGAGTTGGCGGAAACGACGGCGCGGACTGGGCATCACGGACTCCGGTTTGGTGGACGGACGTCGCTCTCTGGAGGCCGTCGACATCCGGACGACATCGGCAATCCGTATCATCGCCGCATGATCGCGTCCGCCTCTTGCCCCACTCTGCCCCCGCGCTTGTCATGGATTGTCCGCCACGGGGTCCTCGCCGTCTTCGTCCTGCTGCTGGCGGCCTGCGCCAGCCGGCCTCCCGCCCCCGTCGACACGGCCGCGCGCCCACGCGGACCGGTCCTGCTGGTCTCGATCGACGGTCTGCCGGCCACGACGCTGGGCTCCGGACGGATGCCGACCCTGGACCGGCTCGCGACCGAGGGCGTGCGCGCCGCGTGGATGAACCCGAGCTACCCCACGCTGACCTTCCCGAATCACTACACCCTGGTCACCGGCCTGCGCCCGGACCGGCACGGGATCGTCCACAACATCATGCGCGACCCGGTACTGGGATCGTTCGTCTCGAAGGAAGCGAGCGCCAAGGACGGGCGCTGGTGGGGCGGCGAACCGATCTGGGCGACCCTGCAGAAGCAGGGCGGCATCGCCGCGACGATGTTCTGGCCGGGTTCCGAAGCGGAAATCGCAGGGCAGCGGCCGCGCCTGTTCCGCGTGTTCGATACCCGGGTGACGCCACAGGCGCGGGCCGATCAGGTGTTGCAGTGGCTGGACCTGCCTCCGGCGGAGCGGCCGCAACTGGTGAACCTGTACCTCGAACACTACGACGTGGCGTCGCATGCGTCGGGACACGACTCGACGCAGGCGCATGCGGCACTGCGCGAAATCGACGCGGCGCTGGCACGGCTGGAAGCGGGATTGCGCGCACGCGGGCTGACGGAGACGGTCGATCTGATCGTGGTCTCCGATCACGGCATGGCCGATGTGCCGCAGGCCAATCTGCGTCTGCTCGACGATCGGCTCGATGCCTCGAAGTATCGGGTCGACTGGTGGAGCGAAGTGATCGGACTGACGCCGGCCCCCGGACACACCGCAGAGGTGGAGGCCGCATTCCTCGGCCGTCGGGACCGCTACGCCTGCTGGCGCAAGGGAGAACTGCCGCCGGAATGGCATTACGGCCGCCATCCGCGGATTCCGCCCATCGTCTGCCAGGCGGACACCGGCTGGCGCATCCATGGCCGCCAGCAGGAACCGCAGCGGCAACCGGTCAAGGGCCAGCACGGCTTCGATCCGTACGATCCGGCGATGCGCGCGGTGTTCGCGGCGCGCGGACCGTCGTTCCGTCGCGGCGCGACCATCCCGGCGTTCGACAACGTGCATGTCTATGCGCTGCTGGCGCATCTGCTGCGGGTGACGCCCGCGGCGAACGAAGGCGATCTGTCGGCGACCCGCGCCGCCTTGCGCTGAACGCTCGACCTCGGATGCGGCACGCGGGGCCGCGGCGGCTCACATCCCGCGGAACCGGTACAGGAACGCGCTGCTGACCGGCAGCGCTTCGGCGCGGCCGCGCAGCAGCAGCAGGCTTTTCCCGAGTTCGTCCCTGCGCACGCGATCGATCGCGGAAATGCGCACGATGGTGCCGCGGTGCACCTGCCAGAATTCGTCCGGGTCCAGACCGGACAGCAGATCCTTGATCGGCGTGCGGATGATCGCCTCGCCCTCGGCGGTGACCACCCGCACGTATTTGTCCTGGGCCTGGAAGAACAGCACGTCGTCGATGCCGATCATGCGCACGCTGTCGCCCACCGCCGCGCTGATCCAGCGGATCAGGCGCGCGCCGGAAGGGCGAAGGCGCTGTTCGAGCGCGTCGATCGCCTCGTCCTCGCGCGCATCGCCGGCGGGATGCGCGGACCCGCGTTCCTGCAGCCGGGCGCGCACCCGCGCGAGCGACGTCTGCAGGCGCTCGCGCAGCACGGGCTTGAGCAGATAATCGATGGCGCCGGTCTCGAACGCGCGGATCGCGTACTCGTCGTAGGCGGTGGTGAACACGACCAGCGACTTCGCCGCGACCGCGGCGCGGGCCACGTCCAGGCCGCTCACGCCGGGCATGCGGATGTCGAGGAACGCGAGGTCGGGCCGATGCGCCGCGATCGCTTCCATCGCGGCGATGCCGTCCTCGCATTCGGCGACGATCTCGAGTTCCGGCCAGACACTGCCGAGCAGCGAACGCAACGCGTCGCGCAGCGGCTTCTCGTCCTCGGCGAGGATCGCGTTGACGACCGCGCTCATGCCTCGCGCTCCGGCAGCGGAATCTCGATCGCGGCGCGGACGCCGCCTTCCGCCCGCCCGGCGATCTCGAAACCCGCGCGGTCGCCGTAGAGGGCCTTCAGCTGCGAGCGCACGTTCGCCAGACCCAGTCCGCCGCCGATACCCGGCTGCAGGCCGAGACCGTCGTCCTCCACGCAGACACGCAGGCGATCGCCGGAGCGTGATGCCGAAATCGTCACCCGACCCGCACCCGGGCGCGGCTCGATGCCGTGTTTCACCGCATTCTCGACCAGGGTGATGAGCAGCATCGGCGGGAACGGCAAGCGCTCCAGATCCGGTCCGACGTTCACCTCGCAACGCAGGCGACCGGCGGTCCGGATCCGCATCACTTCGAGGAAATGCGCGCACAACTCGATCTGCTGACCGAGCGTGGTCGTGGTCTCGCCCGCAGCTTCGCGCAGGCGCGGAATGCTGGCGCGCAGATAACCGACCAGCGCGTCCAGCGTCGCCTCCGATTGCGCCGGATCCTGACGGATGAGCGCGCGCACCGATGCGAGCGTGTTGAACAGGAAATGCGGCTCGACCTGCGCCTGCAGCACCCGCAACCGAAGATCGGCCTCCAGCTTCTGGTTGCGCAGGACATCCTCGCGCCGGGCCTAGGCCAACAATTGCCAGCGCTGCAGTTCGGCGAAATACGCGGGACCTGCGCCGGCAACCAACCGCCGACATCGAAAACCGTTGAAAGACCCGAGTCATCATGCGCAATTCCGGCGCGGATGCCCAGCGTCGACAGCTCGGCATTCCATTGCGGGATCCAGCGTCCGGCATGGACGGCCAGATTGCCGCGGAGACTGATCCAGCGCCCCTCGAAACCGAGATCGGCATCGAGCAGCACGGTCGGCGCGTCCGCGTCGGGGGCGACGTCCGCGGCGGCGTCGCTCCGGGACGGCATCGCCACGACAGCCACGAAGAGCGCGGCGCAGAGGATCGTCGGATAGGTGAGGATGGCCATGGCGTTCGGATCGGGTCGGGAGATGCGACCAGCGTGCCGACCGTGCCGACCCGCTGCCGGGGCTTGCGACGAACCCCAGGAAACGCGGGATGAAGCGTGCCCGGGCGCCGATCAACCCGCCAGCAGGCCGCGCATGGCCGCCGCGTAGCGCGCGGCGATGGTGTCGCGGTCGCGATGCCGGCCGCCGGAAACGACCTCCCGTCCGGCCACCGTGACCCGGTCGACCACCGGGCGGTTGCCGCTGAAGATCCAGCGGTCGGCGAGATCGGCGGTGGTCGCGGCGGCCAGGATCGGGGCCTGCGGATCGAGTTCGACGCAGTCGCCGGCCAGCGCCGCCTCCGCGAACCCGGTACTGCGTTCGGCGCTGGCGCCGACACCGGCGAGCAGGACCGCGCCGACGCTCACCTGATCCGCGTTCGCGACGATGTTGCGGCGCTTCGTGGCCAATCGTTGGCCGTATTCCAGCCAGCGCAGTTCCTCCACCGGCGAGACCGAGATGTGCGAGTCCGAGCCGACGCCCCAGACGCCACCGGCGTCCAGATGGTCGCGCAGCGGAAACAGGCCATCGCCCAGATTGGCCTCGGTGGTCGGGCAGATCGCGACCGTCGCGCCGCGATCGGCGATCCCGAGTATCTCGTCCATCTCCAGATGGGTGGCGTGGACCAGCGTCCAGCGCGCGTCGACCTCCGCCTGGTCCAGCAGCCAACGCACCGGGCGGTCGCCGCGGATCGCCAGACAGTCCTGGACTTCGCCGATCTGCTCGGCGATGTGGAGATGGATGCGGGCATCCGCCGGCAACGCGGCCAGCACCGAGGCCATCGCCTCGGGCGGCACCGCGCGCAGACTGTGCAGGGCGCAGCCGATCCGCAGGGTGTCGTCCTGGTCGGCGCGCAGCGTCTCGAACAGGCGCAGCCAGGTCTCGACGTCGTGCCCGAACCGGCGCTGGCGCGCATTGAGCGGCCGGCCGTCGAAACCGCCGGCCATGTACAGCACCGGCAGCAGGGTCAGGCGGATGCCGGTCTCGCGCGCGGCGGCGATCAACGCCCGCGACATCGCCGCCGGATCATCGTAGGGACGGCCATCGGGCGCGTGGTGCAGGTAGTGGAATTCGCAGACCGTGGTGTAACCGGCTTCGAGCATCTCCGCGTACAACTGCGCGGCGACCGCATGCAGGCGGTCGGGATCGAAACGCGCGGCCATGCGGTACATGGTCTCGCGCCAGGTCCAGAACGAATCGGACGGATGGGTCATGCGCTCGGCGAGACCGGCCATGGCGCGCTGGAACGCGTGCGAGTGGAGATTGGCGACGCCGCGCAGTCGCCAGGGGCCGTCGTTCGGGACGTTCGGGGAATCCATGCGCCCATTCTCGCCGATCGGATGCCGGAACGCGCGTCCCCATTCCCGTCATGCGCCCGGGCTACACTGCCCGCCGTCTTCCTTTCGTGGACGTATCGATGTCGGCATTGGCTGGAATCAAGGTGCTGGATCTCTCGCGCGTGCTCGCCGGCCCGTGGTCCGGCATGACGCTCGCCGACCTCGGCGCCGAGGTGATCAAGATCGAGCCGCTGGACGGCGACGACACCCGCGGCTACGGCCCGCCGTTCCGCGGCGACATTTCCGCCTATTTCGCCTGCGCCAATCGCGGCAAGCGTTCGATCGCGATGCACCTGCGCCATCCGGAAGCGCGGCCGCTGCTGGACGCGCTGATCCGCGAGGCCGATGTCCTGATCGAGAATTTCCGCAGCGGCGTGCCGGAATCGCTGGGCATCGATCCCGCCCGCACCCGCGCGCTGAATCCGCGCCTGATCCATTGCGCGATCTCCGGCTACGGTCGCAGCGGCCCCGACGCGAAACGCCCGGGCTACGATCTGGCGGTGCAGGCCGAATCCGGACTGATGGCGATCACCGGCCCCGTCGACGGCGACGCGAGCAAGGTCGGCGTCGCCACCGTCGACCTGACCACCGGCCTCAACGCCACCATCGCGATCCTGGCCGCGCTGCACCAGCGCGAACGCACCGGCGAGGGACAGACGATCGAGGTGAGCCTGTTCGACACCCAGATGCAGGCGCTGGCCA
>JAYRTK010000109.1:0-10283 GCA_041919595.1 Lysobacteraceae bacterium | reverse complement strand
GCGGTGACAGCTGCGCCAGGTTGTGGCCGCCGAGCGCGCGCGCGGCGAGCCGCGCCGCCAGACCGACCGCGGCGGGCAGAGCGGCATCGACGCCTTCCTCGTAGAGATCGGCCATGGCGTCGAAGGCTTCGAAATCGTCGGCGCCGTCGGCGCTGAGCTGGCCGATCCGGGCCAGCAGTTCGGAGAGCGGATTCGGATGCGCGGCCGCATGGCCGGCGACCTGCGATGCACTCCGCAATTGCCCGGGTAGGCCCGAAGCGGCACCGAACGCGCCGCCGAGTCCGCCGGCGACGCGCCCCGCACCGCGCGAGACCTGACCGAAGCGCTGCAACTGCTGCGCCAGCGCAGGATGTCCGAGCCGTTGCGCCAGCATCGAACCTGCACCGGCCAGACGACTCGCCTGGCCGGCGTACCGGCCCGCGGTGCGCGCGTACCCGCCAAGCCGCGATGCCATGCCCGCCGCCGGGCCGAGGCCCCGCGCGAGGTTGCCCGCGACCCGCGAGAATCCGCCGAGCACGCTGCCGAGAAATTCGTCGGTGCCGTCGGCATCGAGCGCATCGGCGAGTTCGGCCTCGAACGCGGACAATGCCGCGCTGGCCTGCGCCGGTGCGGTCGTCGCGCCGGTCGCCGCGTCGAACGCATCGTCGTCGCCGTCGAGCGCCTCGTAGGCATCGCCCTCGTAGGCGTCACCTTCGAATTCGTCGCCGAGCGATTCGTCGTAGGCATCGCCTTCGTCGCCGCCTTCGGTCTCGTAGGCGGCGTCGGCGTCGTCGAATGCCTCGTCGTCGCCTTCGAGCGCGTCCGCCTCGAAATCGTCGTCCCCCCGATCGAAACCGAGCGGCGTGTCATAGGCATCGTCTGCGCCGGCGGCGTTGCCTGCATTGACCTGCGGATGCGTCATGGCCGTCTCCCGTGCGTTTCGTCCCGCCCGGATGGACGGAACGCCTGCGAACGGAGGCTAGGCGCGTGTTTGTGCGATGACCATCGCGTTTTCGCCCTACGGGATTCCGCCTAGCGCGGATCGCGTAGACCGGAGGGACTACCTCGAACGGGGGATTGCGCCGGGTCCCGCGGTACCGCGGCGGATGCGGACATCGCGCTCAGCGCAGGAAGCGCGCCAGCGCGGTCGCATATTCGGGAAACGCGGCGATATCGTTGTGGTCGGCCGTGTCGATCGCGACGACCTCGGGCGTGCCCGGCAGCGTCGCGATCAATCGCAGCGTGGAGGCGGGCGGCACCACCTCGTCGCGTCCGCCGCGCACGATCAGCACCGGTTTCGCGAACCTGCGCAGCGCGCGCGCCGATTCGTAGCGTTCCTGCAGCAGCGTGTCGACCGGGAACCACGGATAGTGCGCCTGCGCTGCGCCGACCATGCTGTCGAACGGCGTCACCAGCGCCAGGCGCTCCACCGGTCGTCGTGCGGCGACCTGGCTGGCCACGCCGCTGCCGAGGCTGCGGCCGATCACCGCGATCCGCTGTCCCGGATGCCGTGCGCGCACTTCGTCGAAGAGCGCGAGCGCATCGGCCACCAGCAGCGATTCCTCCGGCGCGCCGTCGCTGGCGCCGTAACCGCGATAGGCGACCAGATACACGCTGCGCTCCGGGAACAGACGCGCGAACGTTTCGCGATTGTGTTCGATGCGCTCGGCGTTGCCGCCGAAATACAGGATCGGGTCGCGGCCCCCGGGATGCACCACCCAGCCGCGCAGCACCGCGCCGGGACGCCGCAGCGTGAAATCGGTGTCGGCGATATCGGCGCGGGTGTAGGCGCCGTAATAGATCAGATCGCGCTGTCGCGCATGCAGGAACCAGCACGCGCCGGCGTAGCCCAGGAGGGCGACCGTGGCGACGATGATCAGGAAGACGCGCATTCCGGGATCAGGCGTGCCGCTTGTGCGCCGCCTCGAACGCCGCCAGTTGTTCCGGCGTCGCGTCCTTCTGGTGCCGTGCTTTCCATTCGCCGAACGGCATGCCGTAGACGGTCTCGCGGGCCTGGTCCCTGCTCATGTCCACGCCACGGGCCTCGGCGGCCTCGCGATACCAGTCCGCGAGGCAGTTGCGGCAGAAGCCGGCGAGGATCATCAGGTCGATGTTCTGCACGTCCGGACGCTCGCGCATCAGATGATCGCGCAGGCGGCGGTAGGCGGCGGCTTCGAGTTCGGTGACGGTCTGCGGGTCCATGTGCGATCGGCTGCGTGATCAGTGGAAACGTGTGCCGCCATGGTCGCAGGCTTTCGCGGACATGGCGAATCCCTCGTGATCCATGAGCGAACGATGGCCGGCCGGGCAGGCGACCTTGTGTTCGGTGAGTCTGCGGATCCCGAAATGGATCGGCAGCAGCGGGACCAGCCACCACCACACGTGCACGCCGGGCGCGAGGAAGAACAGCCAGACCAGGCCGATCGTGCGGAAGATGGCGAATTCCAGGGCCATCAGCCCGAAGAACCGGCGGCGGGCGCTCGACAGGCGGGCTTCGACGGGGAGCGGCGCGTGCATGCGGGGGCGGAGCAGGGGCCGACTTGAGCGATAATACGCGGCCCGACGCCCATCGACAGCCGCATGACCGCCCGCATCCTCGACGGAAAACGCATCGCCGACCTGCTGCTCGACGACCTCAAGGCCCAGGTCGATGCGCGGGTCGCCGCGGGACGGTCCCGTCCGGGGCTGGCGGTGGTGCTCGTCGGCAGCGATCCCGCGTCGCAGTCCTACGTGCGCAACAAACGCCGGGCGGCGCAGAAGGTCGGCATCCACGCCTTCGACTTCGATCTTCCGGCCGGCACCACCGAGGCCGAGCTGCTGGCCCTGATCGATCGCCTCAACGCCGACCCGGCGGTGCACGGCATCCTCGTGCAACTGCCGCTGCCGGGCATCCCCGACGCCCACCGCCTGATCCACCGGATCGACCCGCGGAAGGACGTGGACGGCTTCCATCCCGAAAACGTCGGCCATCTGGCCCTGCGCCAGTTCGGCCTGCGCCCGTGCACGCCGCGCGGCATCACCACGCTGCTGGCCTGGACCGATCGCCCGGTGCGCGGGCAGAGCGCGACGATCGTCGGCGTGAGCAACCACGTCGGCCGGCCGATGGCGCTGGAACTGCTGATCGCCGGCTGCACCGTCACCAGCTGCCACAAATTCACCCCGGCCGATGTCCTGCGCCGGCACGTTGGCGAGGCGGACATCCTGGTGGTGGCCGTGGGCCGTCCGGGGCTGATCCCGGGCGACTGGGTCAAGCCCGGCGCGGTGGTCATCGACGTCGGCATCAACCGGCTGGAAGACGGCCGTCTGGTCGGCGATGTGCAGTTCGAGGCCGCGGCGGCGCGCGCCAGCTGGATCACCCCGGTGCCGGGCGGGGTCGGGCCGATGACCGTGGCCACCCTGATGCAGAACACGCTGGAAGCGGCCGAGGCCGCGGAATCCGACTGAATCGACACATGGGGGCGGCGCGCGGCGCCGCCCGGCTAGGGCGAAACCCGCTTGGCCAGCGGGCTGCCGCGCGCGGGCGCACGCCAACCCGCGTCGTTCCCTGTTTTCGTCCCGGGCCGGTTACAATGACGCGCTTCATCCCCACCGGACCGGCCATGCTCCGCATCCAGGCTGAAGCGCTCACGTACGACGACGTTTCGCTCGTCCCCGCGCATTCCACCGTCCTGCCCAAGGACGTGTCCCTCGCCACCCGGCTCACCCGCGACCTGCGCCTGAACCTGCCGATCGTCTCGGCGGCGATGGACACGGTGACCGAAGCGCGTCTCGCGGTCGCGATGGCCCAACTTGGCGGCATCGGCATCGTCCACAAGAACCTCAGCCTGGAACTGCAGGCGGCGCAGGTGGCCAAAGTCAAGAACTTCGAGGCCGGCGTTATCCGCGAACCCTTCACCGTCGGCCCCGACGCCACCATCGGCGATGTCCTGAAACTCACCCGCGCCCGCAACATCTCCGGCGTACCGGTGGTCGACGGCGGGCAACTGGTGGGCATCGTCACCGGCCGCGACATGCGCTTCGAGAAGAAGCTCGACGATCCGGTGCGCCACATCATGACCGGCCAGGAGAAACTGGTCACCGTGAAGGAAGGCGCGACCGACGAGGAAGTGCTGGAACTGCTGCACAAGCACCGCATCGAGAAGGTGCTGGTGGTCAACGACGGTTTCGAACTGCGCGGCCTGATCACGGTGAAGGACATCCAGAAGAAGCGCGACAACCCCAATGCCGCCTACGACGCCAGCGAACGCCTGCTGGTCGGTGCGGCGGTGGGCGTCGGTGGCGATACCGAGCAGCGCATCGAAGCGCTGGTGGCGGCGGGCGTGGACGTGATCATCGTCGACACCGCGCACGGCCATTCGCAGGGCGTGATCGATCGTGTGGCTTGGGCGAAGAAGACCTTCCCGAAGCTGCAGGTCATCGGTGGCAACATCGTCACCGGCGACGCCGCGCGCGCGCTGGAAGACGCCGGCGCGGACGCGGTGAAGGTCGGCGTCGGTCCCGGTTCGATCTGCACCACGCGCATCGTCGCCGGTGTCGGCGTGCCGCAGGTCACCGCGGTGTCGATGGTCGCCGAAGCGTTGCAGGACCGCATTCCGCTGATCGCCGACGGCGGCATCCGCTATTCGGGCGACATCGGCAAGGCGATCGTCGCCGGCGCATCGACGGTGATGATCGGCGGCCTGTTCGCCGGCACCGAGGAAGCCCCGGGCGAAACCGAACTGTTCCAGGGCCGCAGCTACAAGAGCTATCGCGGCATGGGCAGTCTCGGCGCGATGGAGAAGGGCTCGAAAGACCGCTATTTCCAGGACGCCAGCGACGCCGACAAACTCGTGCCCGAAGGCATCGAAGGCCGTGTGCCGTATCGCGGCCCGCTGGGCAACGTGGTGCACCAGCTCGCCGGCGGCCTGCGCGCGACCATGGGCTACGTCGGTTGCGCGACCATCGATGAGATGCGCACCAAGCCGTCGTTCGTGAAGGTCACCGGCGCCGGTCAGCGCGAAAGCCATGTGCACGATGTGCAGATCACCAAGGAACCGCCGAACTATCGGATGGGTTGAAGCGTAAAGCCCTTGCTGTAAAGAACTTATGCAACAGATCAATCCAACGACTCAAGCTATCGAGAGGGTTATCGAGCTCACTTACTGTTATGAGGTCTGGTGGTCGCTCGTTGATCGTGAGAATAAAGAGGCTTTTTCACTCGTTTGCGAGCGCCACGATGATTTCTTCTCAACAATAATTCACTCGTTACTTCTGAGTATTACGGTAATTACATATCAGTTGTTTGAAACGCGCTCAGATACGGTTTCTGTCAATTCGCTATTGGACTCATTGAAAGTAAGTCATGCCGGAATTGTGGCTCAGATAAGATCTGAAATTGATCGGCAAAAGCCGGTTCTTGCTAAGATTTTTGCTCTACGCAATAAGGTCTATGCGCATCGTATCAAGGCCTCTGTTCCCGAGGGTGTATTCAAGCAAGCAGGTATCACTCCTAACGAGTTGAGGTCTGTGGTGATTCTAGCGCAGCAATGCGTTGCCTTGCTTGCAGATGCAGTCGGTGAGCGCGCCGAGCAGGATCTTCTGGAAGAAATTAAATCTAGGTCCTCTTGGGTAAATGAAGACTTGATAAGTCTCATGCGGGCCCTCCGTAAGAACCAGGACTGACAATCAGAAAACATGACCGACATCCACAGCGACAAGATCCTCATCCTCGACTTCGGCGCGCAGTACACGCAGTTGATCGCGCGACGCATCCGCGAGATCGGGGTCTACTGCGAGATCTGGGCCTGGGACCACGACCCGGCCGATATCGCGGCGTTCAACCCGAAGGGCATCATCCTCTCGGGCGGGCCGGAGTCGACGACTGAAGCCGGTTCGCCGCGCGCGCCGCAGCAGGTCTTCGACAGCGGTCTGCCGATCCTCGGCATCTGCTACGGCATGCAGACGATGGCGATGCAGCTCGGCGGTCTGGTCGAAGGGGGGCATCATCGCGAGTTCGGTTACGCCGAAGTCGAAGTGCTCGGCAACGACAAGCTGCTGGGCGCGCTGACCGATCACCCGGGCCGTCAGGGCCTTGACGTGTGGATGAGCCACGGCGATCGCGTGACGAAGATTCCCGACGGCTTCGCCGTCACCGGCCGCACCGACAGCGTGCCGATCATCGCGATGGCCGACGAAGCCCGCCGCTGGTACGGGGTGCAGTTCCATCCGGAAGTCACGCACACGAAACAGGGCGAGACGCTGCTGCGCCGCTTCGCGCTCGACATCTGCGGCTGCCGGCCGCTGTGGACCGCGGCGAACATCATCGACGACCAGATCGCCCGCGTGCGCGCCCAGGTGGGCAGCGACGAGGTGATCCTCGGCCTGTCCGGTGGCGTCGATTCGTCGGTGGTCGCGGCGCTGCTGCACCGCGCGATCGGCGAGCAGCTGACCTGCGTGTTCGTCGACACCGGCCTGCTGCGCTGGAAGGAAGGCGACCAGGTGATGGCGATGTTCGCCAGCGAAGCCGATAAGGGCGGCATGGGCGTGAAGGTGATCCGCGTGAACGCCGCAGACCGCTATTTCAAGGCGCTGGCCGGCGTCGCCGATCCGGAAGCGAAACGCAAGATCATCGGCAATCTGTTCGTCGAGATCTTCGAGGAAGAATCGAACAAGCTGAAGAACGCGCGCTGGCTGGCGCAGGGCACGATCTATCCGGACGTGATCGAGTCCGCCGGCAGCAAGACCGGCAAAGCGCACGTCATCAAGAGCCACCACAACGTCGGCGGCCTGCCGGAGCACATGAGGCTCGGTCTGGTCGAGCCGCTGCGCGAACTGTTCAAGGACGAGGTGCGCCGCCTCGGCGTCGAACTCGGCCTGCCGCGCGAGATGGTCTACCGTCATCCGTTCCCGGGTCCGGGGCTGGGCGTGCGCATCCTCGGCGAAGTGAAGCCGGAATACGCCGAACTGCTGGCGCAGGCCGACGCCATCTTCATCGACGAGCTGCGCAAGTGGGGCTGGTACGACAAGACCTCGCAGGCGTTCGCGGTGTTCCTGCCGGTGAAGTCGGTCGGCGTGGTCGGCGACGCCCGTGCCTACGAATGGGTGATCGCGCTGCGTGCGGTCGAGACCATCGACTTCATGACCGCGCACTGGGCGCACCTGCCGTACGAGTTCCTCGACGAGGTCTCGCGACGCATCATCAACGAACTGCGCGGCATCTCCCGCGTGGTCTACGATATTTCGGGCAAGCCACCGGCAACGATCGAGTGGGAGTGAAATGGCGATGAAGGCAAAGGAATGGCTCATCTCGAACAAGCGCAGCGTCGCGGCCGTCGCGATCCTGCTGGTCGCGGTCCTCGTCGTGAATGTCTATCGCGGACAGATGGCCCGGCTTGACGAGGACATGGTCGATACCTACTACCAGAAGCACATCAATGCCATGCGCCGGTTCGACGCGCAGACGCTGTGCAATCTGATGGCGGATTCGTATCGATCGACCGACACCGTCGTGGTGGGCAGGAAAACGGAGACCATCGTCTACAACAAGCGCCGGGCCTGCGACGAAACCAAGGGGTCGATGCGCATGATGTGGGAGATCGTCGACAAGACGAAGGCCGAGCCGGAGATGCAGTACACCATCGCGGCGATCACGCTTTCCGAGGACCGCACCCGTGCCGAGGTCAGGATTCGCGGATCGATGAAGATTGGCAAGCTGCTGCAGACCGAATTCACGGGGACCGAGACCCTGATCCGTCGCTTCGGCAGCGTGCGGAGCATCGGCGGCGAGAGCCGGACGGTGGTCAAGACACGCTGAACACACCGATCCGCGGCCGCGCCGCGGGCGGCCGATCAGGCGTTCCGTTTCGGGGCGCCGAGCCTGCGGTACAGCGTGCTGCGGTTGATGCCCAGCAATCGCGCCGCACGCGCGACGTTGCCGTCGCAGGCGGCGAGGGCATCGCGCATCGCGACCTCCTCCAGGATCTCCAGCGACGCGACGCCGCCTCCGCCGATCGCGATCGCCGGCTGCCCGCGTTCCGCGGGTCGCAGGTGATCCGGCAGGTCTTTCGGTTCGATCCGCGCACCGTCGTCGCTCAGCGCGACCAGCGTGCGCAGACAGGCGACGAGTTGGCGCCAGTTGCCGGGCCATGGGCCGGCGATGAGCGTCGCGCGCGCTTCCGGCGACAACATGCGTCGCCCGGCCATCCGCGCCCAGAGCGCATCGACGATCGCGTCGCGGTCGCCGGCTTCGCGCAGGGGCGCCAGCCGCACGCGATGGTCGGCGATCCGGTAATAGAGATCGGCGCGGAACCGGCCCGATTCCACGGCGGCGTCGAGGTCGCAGTGGGTCGCGCAGATCAGCGCGAAATCGAGCTTCACCGGTTTGCCGCCGCCCAGCGGCGACAGTTCGCGTTCCTGCAGCACGCGCAGCAGGCGCGGCTGCAGCGCCAGCGGCATGTCGCCGATCTCGTCGAGGAACAGCACGCCCCCCTGGGCCTGGCGCAGCAGGCCCGGGCTGCCCTGACGCCGCGCGCCGGTGAAGGCGCCTTCCTCGTAGCCGAACAGCTCCGCTTCGATCAGCCCTTCCGGCAGCGCCGCGCAGTTCACGGCGACGAAGGGCTTGCCGGCCCGTGCGCAGCGGGCATGCAGCGCACGGGCGAAGACTTCCTTGCCGGTGCCGGTTTCGCCGACGATGAGCACCGGCAGATCGGCGTCGATCACGCGGCGGGCACGTTCCAGCGCGACGGTGGCCGTGGCGTCGAACAGCGGGGTGTTGTCGGTCGCGGTCGTGGCGACGCGCGATGCCGTCGGTTGCGCGGGCGGGGGATACGCCGCCCGCGTCGCGATCGCGTGCCGCGGCCCGTCGCCATCGACCCGCCCGTGGAGAACCCGCCCGCAGCGGTCGCGCAGGGCGCCTTCGCTGCGCAGACGGGTCAGCGCATCCTCGAACAGCACGTCGTAGTCGACCCGGCCGAGATCCGCACGATCGATGCCCGCGAGCGTCAGTCCGGCCTGATTCGCGGCGACCAGCCGGCCGTTGCGGAATGCGAGCACGCCTTCGCGCGATGAGCCAAGCATCGCGGGATCGCGATGCAGTCGCAGCAGTTCGCAGCCGTCGAGACCTTCGTCGAACTGGCGATGCTCGATGTTCTCGACCGCCATGCGCACCAGCCCGAGCGCGTGCAGATGCTGTGCGCGCGAGTCGCCGCTGATGTCGAGCACGCCGAGCAAGCGCCCGTACGGGTCGTGGATCGGCGTCGCCATGCAGGTGAGGATGCCGTGCGGTGTGCGGTAGTGCTCGCTGCCGCGGACTTCCACCGGGCGACGTTCGACGATCGCGGTGCCGATCGCATTGGTGCCGACCTCGGACTCGTTCCAGCAGGTCCCCGGGCGCAGTGCGACCCGTCCGGCCTTGTCGAGGAACTGCGCGTGGCCGGCGGCGTCGAGGATCCAGCCCTGGTCGTCGGTGAGGATCACGATGCTGCCGCTGGCGTCGGCGTCCGCGGCCAGCAGTTCCAGTTCGGCCCGTGCCGAGCGCCACAGGCGTTCGTTGCGTTCGCGCATCTGGCGCAGGCGGGCTTCGGGCACGGGTTCGATCGGGGGCGTGCGCTCTTCCGGCAGACCCAGCCGCCGGCAGCGCTGCCACGAACGCAGGATCGTCTGAGGCAGGCCCGCGGCGGCGCTGCCACGCTCGAAGAACGCCCGTCGTGCCTGGGCGAGTTCCGAGGTCGGGCGCAGTCGGGACATGGCGGCTCCTGTGTCGCATTCTGCGACAGTGACGGCGAAGTGCGTCTCCATAAACAACACACTCGACCGGACGATGCAATGTCGATGTGTTGTGCGATGCAGCATGCATCGCCGCAAGTCCGCGCCGCGACTCGGATCGTTGGATGCTGCGTTGCGTCATCGCGGGATTGGCACCGGGTTTGCAAAGGGAGAAGCACACTCTGTCCAACGGATCCGCCATGAACGCTCTCGTCAAACCGCATCTCCACGATCACGCACGCATCTTCAAGGCGCAGTACGGCAATTTCATCGGCGGCCAATGGGTCGCGCCCTGCAGCGGCGAGTATTTCGACAACATCACCCCGATCACCGGCAAGGTCTTCACCCGGATCGCGCGTTCCAACAAGGACGACATCGAACTCGCGCTCGATGCCGCGCACGCCGCCAGGGACGCGTGGGGCAAAGCCTCCGCGACCGAGCGCGCGAACGTGCTGCTGCGCATCGCCGATCGCATCGAGGAGAACCTCGAACTGCTGGCCCATGCCGAGACCTGGGACAACGGCAAGCCGATCCGCGAAACGCTCAATGCCGACGTGCCGCTG
>JAYRTK010000108.1:0-10293 GCA_041919595.1 Lysobacteraceae bacterium | reverse complement strand
CCAGGAAGATCACGTCGAACTGATCGCATCCGAGAACTACGCCAGCCCGCGGGTGATGGAAGCCCAGGGCAGCCAGCTCACCAACAAGTACGCCGAAGGCTATCCGGGCAAGCGCTACTACGGCGGCTGCGAATATGTCGACATCGCCGAGCAACTGGCGATCGATCGCGTGAAGAAGCTCTTCGGCGCGGACTACGCGAACGTGCAGCCGCATTCCGGTTCGCAGGCCAATCAGGCGGTCTACTTCGCGCTGCTGCAGCCGGGCGACACCATTCTCGGCATGTCGCTGGCGCACGGCGGTCATCTCACCCACGGTGCCAAGGTCAACGCGTCGGGCAAGCTCTTCAACGCCGTGCAGTACGGCGTGAACGACCAGGGCCTGATCGATTACGACGAAGTCGAGCGTCTGGCGCTGGAACACAAGCCGAAGATGGTGGTCGCCGGCTTCTCGGCGTATTCGCAGGTCGTCGACTGGGCGCGCTTCCGCGCCATCGCCGACAAGGTCGGCGCGTATCTCTTCGTCGACATGGCGCACGTGGCCGGTCTCGTCGCCGCGGGCGTCTATCCGAATCCGGTGCCCTACGCCGACATCGTCACCTCGACCACCCACAAGACCCTGCGCGGCCCGCGCGGCGGCATCATCGTCG
Source organism: Lysobacteraceae bacterium (assembly GCA_041919595.1). GTDB lineage: Bacteria > Pseudomonadota > Gammaproteobacteria > Xanthomonadales > Xanthomonadaceae > Lysobacter_I. Next base: position 9,646 of record JAYRTK010000108.1, on the reverse strand, counting down.
CGAAAGCCAACGAAGAGATCGAGAAGAAGCTGCAGAGCATCGTCTTCCCGGGCATCCAGGGCGGTCCGCTGATGCACGTGATCGCAGCGAAAGCCGTGGCGTTCAAGGAAGCGCTTGAGCCGGAATTCAAGGCTTACCAGCAGCAGGTCGTGAAGAACGCGCAGGCGATGGCGGACACGATCATCCGGCGTGGCTACAAGATCGTCTCCGGCGGTACGCAGAATCACCTGATGCTGGTCGACATGATCGGCAAGGGCATCACCGGCAAGGACGCGGAAGCCGCGCTCGGTCGCGCCCACATCACCGTGAACAAGAACGCGGTGCCGAACGACCCGCAGAAGCCGTTCGTGACCTCGGGCCTGCGCTTGGGCACGCCGGCGGTGACCACCCGCGGCTATCTCGAACAGGACTGCGTCGATCTGGCGAACTGGATCTGCGATGTGCTCGACGCGCCGAAGGACGAGGCGGTGATCGCCCGGGTGAAGGCGAACGTCGAGGCGCAATGCCGGAAGTATCCGGTCTACGGTTGACCCCCCGCGACCCGTCGGGTGGCCGGACCCGCCCGACGGATCGCCAATCCCGAGCCCGGTCATGCACTGCCCCTTCTGCCAGCACGAAAATACCCGCGTCATCGATTCGCGCGTGAGCGAAGACGGTGCCACGATCCGGCGTCGGCGCGAGTGCGAGGCCTGCGGCGAGCGGTTCAGCACGCTGGAGACGGTGGAACTCAAACTGCCGGCGATCATCAAGTCCGACGGTCGCCGCGAACATTTCGACGCGCGCAAGCTGCGCCACGGGTTCGACCGCGCGCTGCACAAGCGGCCCGTGTCGGAAGAGCAGATCGAGGCCGCGGTGCGTTCGGTCGTGCATCAGCTGCGCATGACCACCGAGCGCGAATTGCCGTCGCGCCGCGTCGGCGAATTCGTGATGGGCGAACTGCGCAAGCTCGATCACGTCGCCTTCGTGCGTTTCGCGTCGGTGTATCGCGCCTTCGAGGATGTGGCCGATTTCCGCGAGGAACTCGACCGGCTCGAACGCGATCTGCCGGGCGAGGGGCAACTGCCGCTGCTCGGCGGCGAAGTGGTGCCGTTCGATCGCCATGCGGACAAGGACAAGAAAAAGCGGTGAGCGCACGACGACGGTTTGCGGCACGCGGATGGTCGGCATGGCTGGCGACAGGGCTGACGATCGCATCGATTCCGGCTGCAGGTGCCGCCGAGCTCGACGGCCACTATTATCTGCAGGGCGTGATGGAGGTCGGCTCCGAGCTCCGCCTGCACGGGGACGGACGTTTCGAATGGTTTCTCGCCTACGGCGCGGTGGATCAGCTCGCCGATGGCCGCTGGGCGCGTGAAGGCGATCGCGTGGTGTTGACGGCGATGCCGCCCGCACAGGATGGCCCGTTGTTGCGCGTCGATGCCGTCTTCCCGTGGGACGAGACCGCCGAAGCCCGGCTGCGCGACATGGAGGACGATCGCGAGGGCGCGCTGGCGCAGGAGCGCTGTCCGTTCCTCGCGGTGGCCGACGCCGTTTCGGCGCCGTTGATGGCCGGCGACAGCGAGGTCGCGCAGACCGAACGCGCGCGCCAGGCGCGCGAATCGCTGGCGCCGGTCGAGACCGCCCGCGCGGTGTTCGAGACTGCGGCCGAGGCGGCGATGACCGCGCGCGCCTACGTCGAAACGGTCATGGGCGATGAGCGTCTGCAGCAGGATGCCCGCGCGCAGATGGCGCTCGCGATTGCCGCGATGGAGGCGTATCGCGCGAATCTGGCGCTGGCGCGTGATGCGCATGCCGCCGCCGGGCTGCCGATGCCCGCATTGGCCGAGCCGCGCATCCCGCAGGCCTGTGGTCCGTCGTCGACACCGGACCGCCGCGCGGCCGCCGAAGCGCAGCCCGGAGCAGGGCTCGGCGTGGTCGTCGGCGATCCCGCGTCGGGGCTGCGTTTCTCCGGCATCGAGGTGACCTTCGTGTTTTCCGACGGCCACCGCGAATCGCAGACCACCAATCGCGGCGGTTGGGCGCTGCTGCGCCCGCGCGCGAACGCGCGCCTGCAACGCGTGACCCTGCGCCACGACGGCGAACAGGCCGCGGCGACGTTCGAGGACACATTCGATGTCGACCCCGCGCGGGGCGACGTGATCGCGATCGCCTTCGACAGCGCGCGGCTGTTGCCGCCGGCGTTCGAGCGCATGACGCTGCGCATCGACGGCGCCGCGCTGATCCCGACCTGGCCCGATGGCGACGAACGAGGGCGTTATGTCCGTGAATGAGGCGGTCTTTTCCGCGACCGACCACGCGATGATGGCGAACGCGCTGCGTCTGGCCGAACGCGGTGCATACACCACCAAGCCCAATCCGATGGTCGGCTGCGTGATCGCGCATGGCGACGACATCGTCGGCGAAGGCTGGCACGCGGTGGCCGGCGGGCCGCACGCCGAAGTCGTCGCGCTGCAGGCCGCCGGCGAACGCGCGCGCGGCGCGACCGCCTACGTCACGCTGGAACCCTGTGCCCACCACGGAAAAACCGGGCCGTGCGTCGACGCGCTGATCGCCGCCGGCGTCGCCCGCGTGGTCGCGGCGATGCGCGACCCCTTCCCGCAGGTCGACGGCGCCGGTTTCGAACGTCTGCGTGCCGCCGGGATCGCGGTCGAGCACGGTCTGATGGCGGCCGCGGCCCGACGTCTGAATCATGGCTTTCTCTCGCGTGTCGAGCGCAAGCGGCCGTGGGTGCGGGTCAAGCTCGCGACCAGTCTCGACGGACGCACCGCGATGGCGAACGGCGATTCGAAGTGGATCAGCGGCGAGGCGTCGCGTCGCGACGTGATGCATTGGCGCGCGCGCGCCGGAGCGCTGTTGACCGGCGCCGGCACCGTGCTCGCCGACGATCCGCAACTCACCGTGCGTTTCGACGACAACGGCGCCGGCGACCCCATCGCGTTCGTGCCGCCGCTGCGGGTGGTGCTCGATCCGGGGCTGGCCACCGTCGGTCGCGGCCGCATCCGCGGCGGGGATGCGCCGACCCTGTATTTCCACGCGCCCGACGCCAAGCCGCCGCGCGGGTTCGATGCCGCCCACGGCGCGGTGCGGATGCGCGACGGCATGCTCGATCTCGAAGCCGTGCTGCAGGCGCTGGCCGCGCGCGGGATCAACGAAGTGCACGTCGAGGCCGGCGCCACGCTGGCCGGGGCGCTGCTGCGCGCCGAACTGGTCGACGAAGTGTTGCTGTACGTCGCGCCGATCCTGCTCGGCGCCGATGCGCGGCCGCTGTTCGACGGATTGCGCATCGAGGACATGGCCCAGCGCCTGCGTCTGCAGACGGTGGAGACGCGCCGGCTCGGCGACGATCTGCGCCTGCTGCTGCGGCCGGAGCGCGGCGCGTGAGCGCGGCCGGCACCACCGCGGGATTTCCCGATCATTTTTCCGCGGTGGCGGCGCAGTACGCGGTCGCGCGTCCCGATTATCCGCGCGCGCTGTTCGACTGGATCGCGACGCTCGCGCCATCGCGCGGACGCGTGTGGGAGGCGGGATGCGGCAGCGGGCAGGCGACCTGCGGGCTGGCGACCGTCTTCGCGGACGTGTACGCGAGCGACCCCAGCGCGCAGCAGATCGCGCAGGCGCCGACGCGCGGGAACGTGCGCTACGCGGTCGAGCCGGCCGAGCGCTGCGGTCTGGCCGATGCCAGCGTCGATGCGATCTGCGTGGCGCAGGCGCTGCACTGGTTCGATCGCCCGGCGTTCTTCGCCGAATGCGCGCGGGTGCTCCGGCCGGGCGGCGTGCTGGTCGTCTGGGGCTACCAGGACATCGAAGTGCCCGCGCCCCTGCGCGAAAGCGTCGCCGCGTTCGCGGCCCGGATCCGCGACGCCTGGCCGGCCGAACGCATCCTGGTCGACCGCGCCTATGCCGACATCGCGCTGCCGTTCGCGCCTGTCGCCGCGTCCGCATCGGTCGACGGGCCGCCGGCCGCGATCGTCGCGCAATGGCCGCTGACGCGTCTGTTCGACTATTTTTCCAGCTACTCCGCGGTCAAGCGTCATCGCGAGGCGCATGGCGTCGACCCGGTCGCCGTGCATGCCTGGGCGATGGCGCAGGCGTGGGGCGAGGGCGGCCCGGTGCCGCTGCGCTGGCCGTTGTTCGTGCATGCCAGAAGGAAACCCTGATGTTTACCGGTCTGATCGAAGGTGTGGGCCGCGTGCTCGCGCTCGAACCGCGCGGCGGCGACCTGCGCCTGCGCATCCACGTCGGCAGCCTGCCGTTCGCGGATGTGGCCCTGGGCGAGAGCATCGCGGTCGGCGGCGTCTGCCTGACCGTGATCGAGTTCGACGTATCGTCGTTCGCGGCCGACGCCTCCACCGAAACCCTGGCGCTGACCACCCTCGGCGGAATCGCGGTCGGGCGCGCGGTCAATCTGGAGCGCGCGATGCGTCCGACCGATCGTCTCGGCGGGCATCTGGTCAGCGGCCACGTCGATGGCGTCGGTCGCGTGCTGTCGGTGCACGACGATGCGCGGGCGCAGCGCTGGCGTTTCGCTGCGCCCGCGGCGCTGCTGAAGTACATCGCCACCAAGGGTTCGATCTGCGTCGACGGCGTCAGCCTCACCGTGAACGCGGTGGACGGCGAGGGCTTCGAGGTCGCGCTGATCCCGCATACCGTGTCGCACACCGCATTTTCGTCGACGCAGGTCGGCGACGCGGTGAATCTGGAAGTCGATCTGGTCGCCCGCTATGTCGAGCGCCTGCTGTCCGCAAGAGAGGTGTCATGAGTTTCGCGAGCATTCCCGAACTGCTGGACGAGATCCGCGCCGGCCGCATGGTGGTCATCGTCGACGACGAGGACCGCGAGAACGAGGGCGACCTGATCATGGCCGCGGAGCTGGTGCGGCCGCAGGACATCAATTTCATGGTCACCCACGCGCGCGGTCTGGTGTGCCTCTCGCTGATCCGCGAGCGCTGCCGCCAGCTCGGCCTGCCGCCGATGGTGCGCGACAACACTTCGCCGCACGGGACCAATTTCACGGTCAGCATCGAGGCCGCCGAGGGGGTCACCACCGGCATCAGCGCCTACGATCGTGCGCACACCATCCGCACCGCGGTGCGGCCGGACGCGCGACCGGAGGATCTGTCGCAGCCCGGCCACATCTTCCCGCTGATGGCGCAGCCCGGCGGCGTCCTCAACCGCGCCGGGCATACCGAGGCGGCGAGCGATCTGGCGCTGCTGGCGGGATTCGAACCGGCCGGCGTGCTGGTGGAGATCCTCAACGCCGACGGCAGCATGGCGCGCCGCCCGCAGCTGGAGGTCTTCGCGCGCGAGCACGGGCTGAAGATCGGCTCGATCGAGGAACTGATCCGCTACCGGCTGCACAACGAACACACGATCGAACGTCTCGACGTGCGCGAGATCCGGACCGAACACGGTCCGTTCCGTCTGTTCACCTATCGCGATCAGATCAGCCGCTGCCTGCATTTCGCGCTGCTGCGCGGCGAGCCCGATGCGGCGGTGCCGACCCTGGTGCGCGTGCACATGCAGAACCCGTTGGCCGATGCGCTGCACTGGCGGCGTGCGGATTTCGGCCCGGCGGTGGGCGACGTGCTGGCCAAGATCGCCGCCGAGGGTCGCGGCGCGCTGGTGCTGCTGGGCGAGGCCCAAGGGCCGGAAACGCTGCTTGCCCGGATCCGCGAACAACCCGAGCCCGCGGCGCGCGGCGGCACGATGGCCGAATGGCGCCGCAACGGCGCCGGCAGCCAGATCCTCGCCGATCTCGGCCTGGGGCGGCTGCGCGTGCTGGGGACGCCGCGGAAGCAGGTGGGGCTGGCCGGCTTCGGGCTGGAGGTGGTGGAGTACGTCGGTCTGCACGCAAACCCCGACGATGCGATGCCGCCAGCTGCGGGCACGGCCTGAATCCCGTCGCGGTCGAAAGACGTTCCGGGCCGGTGGAGACGGGTGCGGGCCGCTACAATAGCCGGCCCGCTCGCCGTCCCGAGACAGTCCCATGCCCCATCATGAAGGCGATCTGCGCGCCCCCGAAGGCGTCCGGTTCGTGATCCTCGCCAGTCGCTGGAACCCGCGCATCACCGAGCGGCTGGTCGCCGGCGCGCGCGAGGCGTTCCAGACCCATGGCGTGGCCGAGGATGCGGTGGACGTGATCCGCGTACCGGGCGCCTGGGAACTGCCGGTGGTCGCCGCGCGTCTGGCCGCGGCCGGCGGTCATGCCGCCATCGTTGCGCTCGGCTGCGTGGTGCGCGGCGACACCCGTCACTATGAGCAGGTCGCGGACGGATGCTCCGACGGGCTGATGCGGGTCGCGCTGGATTCCGGTCTGCCGGTGGTCAACGGCGTGCTCGCCGTCGACCGTTACGAGGACGCCGAGGCCCGCGCCGGCGGCAATCACGGCAACAAGGGCGAAGAAGCGGCGCTGGTCGCGATCGAGATGGCGAATCTGCTGGAGAAGCTGGCATGAGCAAGCCGCATCATCGCCGTCCCGATGGCGTCGATCCCATGACCCTGCGCGCGATCGGGCATCCTGCCCGACGCACGCTCGCCACGTCCGGCGCAGGTCCGGACGCGGCTCCGCCGCAACGCGATGCGCTGCGGCGCGCGGGCCATCCCTGGCCCGCTACGGAGACCACCCCATGAGCAAGCCGCATCATCGCCGTCCCGATGGCGTCGATCCCGTGCTGCGCACGCGTGCGCGGCGTCGCGCGCTGCAGGCGATCTACGCGTGGCAGCTGTCCGGCGCGACCGCGCGCGACATCGTCACCCAGTTCGCGCACGAACAGGCCCGCGAGATCGCGGACCTCGCATATTTCGAGGACATCATCCACGGCATCGAGACCCATCGCGCCGATCTCGACGCCGCGCTGGCGCCGCATCTCGACCGCACGATCGAGGAAGTCGATCCGATCGAACGCGCCGCGCTGCGGATCGCCGCCTACGAGCTGAAATATCGCCCGGACGTGCCGTATCGCGTGGTGCTGAACGAGGCGGTGGAATCGGTGAAGCGTTTCGGTTCCGAACACGGCCACACCTACGTCAACGGCGTGCTCGATCATGTCGCGGCGGTGCTGCGCAGCGTCGAGATGCAGGCGTCTCGGCGCTGATCGATCGTGTGCCTGCCCCGTGTTTCCCGCGCCGGGGCGCGGGGCGGGGTGCGGCCTATTCCTCGCTGACCCCGGGAATCGCGCCATCCGGGCCGCGGATGCCGTCCGCGACCGAGGCCCACCAGGCCCGTTGTTCCGGGTCTTCGAGAAAGGTCGCGTAGGACACCTCGGCGGTCGCGTCGAGGACGTAATCGGCGCGGGCCTGCGCCAGCATCGCGGTCATCGCGCGCAGCAGCGGCAGTTCCGGGACGTCGTGCTCCACGAACAGGAACTGGCCGGCCTGGTTGATTTCCAGGAAGTGCAGATCGTCGTGTTCGTCCACGACCAGATCGATGCAGCCGAACGCCAGCCCCAGCCTGTCCATCAGACGTCGCAGCGCCGCCTCCGCGGTCGCGGGCAGCGCGGTCGCGCGCGAGCGGGTGCGATCGTCGATCGCCGCCGCGCGCCAGTCGACGATGCCGTCGCCGTCGCCGTCGTCGGGCGCGTCGATCCGCACCGCGAACATCCGCTGCCCGATCACGGTCACCCGCAGGTCGCAGCGTTTGCGCACGCAGGCCTGGTAGATCCCGGGGCACAGCCGCAGCGCGGCATCGTCGTGCAGGGTCTCGGCATCGAGCACGCGCGCGTAGGTACTGAAGATCCGCCCGTCGCCATCGCGCCAGCTGTGGGTGGCGTAGGGTTTGTAGACCACGCGTTCGTGCGTCGCGAAGAAGCGCCGGATCTCGTCCGGTTCCGACGACACCAGGGTCGCGGGGAACCGCAGGCCGCAACGATGCGCGGCGCGCAGTTGCAGCAGTTTGTTTTCGGCGGCTGCGGCGCGATCCGGGCGATTGACCCAGAACACGTCGCCGGCGGTCTCGGCGACGGCATGCACATTCGCGATGTGCCGCTTCCATTCGTCGCGGACGAAGGCGAGATCCGCGGGGGCCGCACCCGGGAAGGACTCCGGCAGGCGCGGCCGGCGGAACCACACGCTCGATGTGCGCGCGGCGCCGATGCCGCCGGTGAAGCGCAGGCCGTCACGATCGTCGGCGTGCAGCGAGACCGATGTCATCGCCGGGTCGGCGAGGGTCTTCGCCCAGGTCGGTCGCAATCCGCATCGACGCAGTGCCCAGCAGACCGCGGCGGCGTGGACATCGTGCGCGAGCCAGGACAGCACCAGCGGTTGCGGGGCCATGGACGGGGCCGGCGACGCATCCGGAGAAAGGGCATCGCGGGCTGGGACAGGGGGGGGCATGGGCGCTCCATCGCGGTCTGGTCGGCGTGAACCGATCGACAGGGGGCGATCGGCATGAATCTCTCTGCATGCGCTCGAACGGCAGGACATGAAAACGCCGCGCCCCTTGCGGTGGCGCGGCGCCTCGGCCGGATCGTCCGCGCCGGGTGGCCGGCGGACGTCGATCTGCGCCGACGGTCTTCAGACCGCGGGATCGCCCGGGTCGCCCGGGTCGTCGCCGTTCGGACCGGTGGCGTGGGTCGTGATCGGAGCCCGGCCGCCGGCGACCTTCTCGATCTCGTTCGGGGTCAGCTCGCGCGCGACCGAACGGGCGATCGGACGGACGACGCTGTCCGTGGACTTCTCATCGAACTTCGACATTGCATGCACTCCTTCAATCATCCTGAGGAAGAGACGGCGACGGGTGTGTCTCCCGCCGCTGTGCTGCGGTGCCGGCCGCGCTTCTCCCACCGAAGTCCGTCGTGCGCGAACAGGGAATGACGCACGACCGGTGGCGATCCATGGCGACGGCCGGTTCCGGTGCCCGCGATGCGCGACGATGTCGGGACCGCGGGAACGATCCGAGTCTATGCGGCGATTTCGCGCGCGGTGTTAACTTCCCGTGAGCGGATGCGGCATCGGTCGCATTCCTTCGCGGTTTCGACAAACGCCGCACGTTCGGTGGCGGTGGCCGCAGCATGCGCCGACGCGGGGACGCCGCGCGCCTCGAAGCGTTCCCGGCGCTGTGTCACCATGACGCAATCGCTTCCGCCCGCCGATGCACCGCATGCCCGACCGCGCGTCCGAATTCGATCTCATCGCCCGCATCCGTGCCCGCGTCGCGGCCCGCGACGACGTGCGGCTCGGCATCGGCGACGATGCCGCGATCCTGCGCATGCCGCCGGATCGCGATCTGGTGGTGGCGATGGATACGCTCAACACCGGCGTGCATTTTCCCGAAGAGACCGCGCCGGCCGACATCGGCTGGAAAAGCCTCGCGGTGAATCTGTCCGATCTCGCGGCGATGGCCGCCGAACCCGCCTGGTGCACGCTGTCGCTGTCCCTGCCGCAGTCCGATGCGGTGTGGCTCGATGCCTTCCTCGACGGTTTCCTCGCACTGGCGGAGCGGCACGGCGTCGCCCTGATCGGTGGCGACACCACGCGCGGGCCGCTGTCGGTGTGCGTGACCGTGCATGGTCTGGTCGAACCGCGCGGCGCCTTGCGTCGCGATGCCGCGCGCGTCGGCGACGATCTCTGGGTCACCGGAACGCTCGGCGATGCCGCCGGTGCGCTGCGGCAATGGCGCGCCGGTGGCGCGATCGACCCGCGCCTGCGC
>JAYRTK010000107.1:0-10308 GCA_041919595.1 Lysobacteraceae bacterium | reverse complement strand
ACCGACGATGGCAGCCCTGATCTGCGGGTCCCTGGCCTACGACACCATCATGGTGTTCCCCGACCAGTTCAAGAACCACATTCTCCCGGACAAGGTCCACATCCTGAACGTCTCGTTCCTGGTGCCGCGGATGCGTCGCGAGTTCGGCGGCTGCGCCGGCAACATCGCCTACAACCTCAAACTGCTCGGCGGCAACCCGATCCCGATGGCCACGGTCGGCGCCGATTTCGGCCCGTACCGCGACTGGTTCACGGAAATGGCCATCAATCTGGACCACGTGAAGGAAATCCCGGAGCTGTTCACGCCCCAGGCCTTCATCACCACCGACCACGACAACAACCAGATCACCGCCTTCCACCCGGGCGCGATGATGCGGTCCTACGAGAACCACGTGAAGGACGTCTCGGGCGTCACTTTCGGCATCGTCAGCCCCGACGGGCGCGAGGGCATGCTGCAGAATTCGAAGGAATTCGCCGAAAGCGGCATCCCGTTCATCTTCGATCCCGGTCAGGCCATGCCGCTGTTCAACGGCGAGGAACTGCGCGCGTTCATCGAACAGGCCGACTACGTGACCGTGAACGACTACGAGTCGAACCTGCTGCAGGAGCGCACCGGCTGGAGCGAGGAGACCATCGCCGGCAAGGTGAAGGCCTACATCGCCACCCAGGGCCCGCGCGGCGCCCGGATCTTCGCGGACGGCAAGACCTACGACATCCCACCGGCCCACGAGCGTCGGGTGACCGACCCCACCGGCTGCGGCGACGCCTTCCGCGCCGGCCTGATCTTCGGCATCGAGCGGCAGTACGACTGGCCGACCATCGGCCGCATCGGCAATCTGATGGGTGCGCTGAAGGTCGAGCATCCCGGCACCCAGAACCAGCGCTTCGACTACGAAGAGTTCGCCGAACAGTTCCGCCAGCAGTTCGGTTACGCGCTGTAGGCCCCGGCAGCGGGCGCCAGACGCCCGCTGCACCGCGCGGGGAGGCATGCTCCGCTGCCGGCGACTCCGCCGGCAGCCGCCGAAACCTGTCCGGCGCCCCTTCCGGGCGCTCGCGACGCGCATCCCGATGACCCGACCCGGCGATCGCGCGACCCGGCTAATGACCCGACACGCATGACCTGCCGCGCGGCACGTTCGACCCCGGCACAGGGCCGCCACCGTCGCGGGCATCGCCTGCGGGGCATCGTGCGTGCGGCCGCACAGCCGGTGATGGCAGCGGGTGACGGCAGCGCCTGCCGCCCGGGCGATCCTTCCGCCCACCGGGAACAACGGCGGAAAACACCGTTGATCTTTTTCGGACGCACAAAAAAAGAGCGCGCACATATAGTGCGCGCTCCCGGAGAAGACCATCCTGACGTCACCCGTGCAGGTGCGTTCCCCCCCTTGCAACCTCCGTATTGCAGCCAGCGTCCTTACCGGCTGGAGTGAGAATACCGATGCCATTTCCGGTGTGAAGCCCCCGGGTCCGCGAAAACAGGCCAATCCCGGTGAGCGCACTTCAGGAGATGGCGCTATCTGACTGATTCACATGCTATCTTGGGTGGCATGCCACCAAAAGCAGACAATGTGCGGACAATTTTGGTAGCGAGGTGAACAAAGCTGTCTGATTGGATATCTTCAACAGAAGTGTTTCGATCGGCACACCCCCTCCCATTTGGTGAACTGAATCACAAAAAAATGCACTCACAGGACAGAATCCGTCTGGCCCGCCGGCATGCCGGGCTCTCGCAGGCCCGTCTGGCCGAGGCCATCGGCGTCCAACGCAGCGCAGTCAGCCACTGGGAGTCGCCCCAGGGCAAGAACCCGAGCGTGGACCATCTGCGCGCCGTGGCCACGGTGGCGGGCGTCGCCTTCGAGTGGCTGGCGACCGGCCGCGGCAAGATGCAGCTGTCGGAAGACGCGGTGCTCGACTCGGTCTCCGCCGCCGATGCCATCCTGGTCGAGGAGCCCCTGGAACTGCGTCTGATGCAGGCGTTCCGCGAAGCCTCGCCGCGGACCCGGATCGCGCTGGTGGAAATCGTCGAGGAGCTCGCCGCGAAACGGCTCGGCCGCACCACCCGGCCGAAGCGGCCGACGCTGGGCGGCGAATGACGCCGGCGCGCACCGACACGGAGGACCGGCTCCTGCTGTGCCTCTGCGCCTGCCCCGACTCCGGGACCGCGCAGGCCATCGCGCGCGCCCTGGTCGAGGAATCCCTGGCGGCCTGCGTCAGCGCCCTCCCGGGCGCGACCTCGATCTATCGCTGGGAAGGCCGGATCGAGCAGGCGGAAGAAGTGCTGTTGCTGATCAAGACCCGCGCCGAACGCCTGCCGGCGCTGATCGCCCGGGTCCGGGCCCTGCATCCCTACGCAGTGCCGGAACTGATCGCATTCGAGGCTGTCGGAGGCTTGCCCGACTACCTACACTGGGTGGCCGATACCACCCGCGCCCCGGACTGATCCGCCCATGCCCGCATCGTTCCGCCGATTGCTCGGCGCCCTCGCCCTGCTGCCGCTGTTCGCCGCGCTGCCTGCGGCGGCGGTCGACGAATCCGACCTGCTGCCGGTGGATCAGGCATACGTGCTCTCGGCGGAAGCGGCAGGGCCCGATGCGGTCAAGGTGCGCTGGGACATCGCCGACGGTTACTACCTGTACCGCCACCGCATCTCGGTCGCACCGGCGACCCCCGGCGCGACCGCGGGCGCGCTGCGCCTGCCCAGGGGCGAACCGCACGAGGACCAGTACTTCGGCAAGACCGAAACCTATCGCCGCGAACTGGTCGCGACCCTGCCCGGCATCGCCGGTGCCGGGCGGACGCTGTCGCTCAGGATCAAATACCAGGGCTGCGCCGACGTCGGCATCTGCTACCCGCCGCAGACACGCACGCTCTCGGTGACGATGCCCGCCGCGGGCGCGGAGACGGCGGACGGCGACCCCGGATTCAATCCGCTGGCGCGCAGCGGCGCGACCGGAAGCAGCCCCCTCGGCGCATTGCTCGGCGGTACCGGCGGCGGACCGCTGCCCGAGGAACGGGCGTTCGGCTTCGAGGCCATCGCCGGCGACGGCAACACCCTGCTGCTGCGGTTCACGCCGGCGCGCGGGTATTACCTGTATCGCGATCGCAGCCGCTTCGTGGTCGACGCCGACGGTATCGTCGCGGGCAAACCGCGCTGGCCGAAGGGCGTCGTCCATCACGACGAGCATTTCGGCGACGTGATCGTCTATTTCGATGCGGTCGATGTCGAGCTGCCGCTGCGGCGGACGACGCCCGATGCGCGCACGGCGACCCTGCGCGCGACGTTCCAGGGGTGCCAGAACGAAGGCATCTGCTATCCGCCGATGACGCGCAGCGTGACGATCGCGCTGCCGAAGGGCGTGGTGCAGAGCGCCCCCCCGGCCGCACCGGCGGCCGGCCCCGCAGGCAAGACCGTCGCCGAGGCGATCGCCGATCTCGGCGCGGAAGCGACGCCCCCGGCGTCGACCCCGCCCCCGCCGGACACGGAAACGACGTCGACACGGACATCGCCAGTGGACGGCGTCGCCGCGACCGCGGCCTCCGCCATCGCGAAGACGCCGGAGGACAGCCGCTCCGCCGGCACTCTGCTCGCAGCGCTGGCGCTGGCGCTGCTCGGCGGCCTGATCCTCAATCTGATGCCCTGCGTGCTGCCGGTGTTGTCGCTGAAGGTGCTGGGTCTGGCCGGCAGCGGCGAGAGCCCGCAGCGCGCGCGCGCGCATGCGCTCTGGTACACCGCCGGCGTGCTGTCCAGTTTCGTCGCGCTCGGCGCACTGGCGATGGCCCTGCGACAGGCCGGCCAGGCGCTCGGCTGGGGGTTCCAGTTGCAGCAGCCGCTGGTGGTCGCGGGCCTCGGCCTGCTGATGTTCGTCTTCGGTCTCAGCCTGTCGGGCGTCTGGCAGGTCGGCGGACGCTGGGTCGGCGTCGGCCACGGCCTCGCCAGCCGCGGCGGCGCGGTCGGCGATTTCTTCACCGGCATGCTCGCGGTGGTGGTGGCCGCGCCCTGCACCGCGCCGTTCATGGCGCCGGCGCTGGGCTGGGCCTTCGCCGCGCCCACCGGATCGGCGCTGCTGGTGTTCGCCTTCCTGGGGCTCGGGCTGGCGCTGCCGTTCCTGCTGATCGGCTTCGTCCCGGCGTTGGCGCGACGACTGCCGAAGCCGGGCGGCTGGATGGAGACCTTCAAGCAGATTCTCGCGTTCCCGATGTATCTCACCGCGATCTGGCTGGTCTGGGTGCTGGCCAAGCAGCGCGGCGCGGATGCCGTCGGCTGGTGGGCGCTGGCGGCGCTGGCGCTGGCGTTCGCGGCCTGGGCCTGGACCCACGCGCACATGCACGGCAGTCGCTGGGGCCGGATCGCCGCGACACTCGCCCTGCTCGCGACGGCGTGGCCGCTGTCCGCGATCGCGACCCTGCCGCGCGACGATGCCGCGCGTCCACAGGCGTCGACGATCGCGGACAGCGTGCCGTTCTCGGAACAGCGTCTGGCCGATCTGCGCGGGGCCGGTCGCGTGGTGCTGGTGAACATGACCGCCGACTGGTGCGTGACCTGCAAGGCCAACGAGAAGACGGTGTTCGCCCGCGACGGCTTCCGCGAGGCGCTGACCGAGGCGAACGCGGTCTACATGGTCGGCGACTGGACCGATGTCGATCCGGCGATCACCGCGTACCTGCAGCGCTACAAGGCGGTCGGCGTGCCGCTGTACGTGGTCTACCCACGCGACGGCGGCGAAGGCACGGTGCTGCCGACGGTACTGACGCCCCAGCTCGTGCGCGAGGCGCTCCGGCGCGCGGCGGACGGCACGCCGCAGGATTGAGCCGCGGACGATGCGGAACACGACGCCGACGACCCCACTGCGGAGCGATGCGTGAAGACGCGCACCGTGCTGCTCATCGCCCTGCTCGCGGCGGCGCTCGGCGCGATCGCCGGCCTGCTGGTCTCCGGCCCGGGACCGCTCTGGCGCAGCGCCCTGGGCCAGAAGGTCCTGCAGGGCGCGATCGAGGCCGACGCGCCCGCGCCGCCCGCGGGCATGACCGTGGCGCGCGAAGGCGGCGCGATGCCGACGTTGCGGCTGCCGGACCTCGACGGCCGCATGGTCGAGATTCCGGAGGCCTGGCGCGGACGACCGCTGCTGATCAACGTCTGGGCCAGCTGGTGCGGCCCCTGCATCGAGGAAATGCCGGAGCTCCAGCGCTTCAGTGCCCGGCAGGGCGACGCCGGGGTGCAGGTGATCGGCATCGCCCTGGACGACGCCGAGGCGGTCCGCACCTTCCTGCGGAACGTGCCGGTGGACTATCCGATCCTGATCGACGCGCCGGGCCCGGCCGATGCCGGCGTGCGCCTGGGCAACGTCCGGGGCGTGCTGCCGTACTCGGTGCTCATCGGCCGCGACGGCCGCGTCCTGCGCCGTCGCATCGGCCCCTTCATTCCGGGCGAACTGGACGATTTCGTGGAATCCGCCGGACGCTGAGCGGCACGCGGTTTCCGGTCGCGGAAGGATGCGACACAACGCGGCACCCGGATTGACCCCCTGCGACAGTCGACTGTGATCGCGGCCCGGTCCGGGGCGCTCGACGGCGGCGCCACGCGCCCCCCATCACCCTGTTTTTGCGACGAATTCCCATTTCCACGACGACGTCCCGCCCGTACGGCGCGGCACCGGCGATCTTGGCACGAACGATGCTTCTCTTTAGTCCCGAGTGCAGCGTCCATCGTGCCGCCCTCGCCGCCAGGGCGCCTTCGCGCACCCTCCCCGCCACCCAGGCCTCGTCCATGTCCGCGAATACCGTCCCGTTCCCCGCGCAAAGCAGGTTGTTCGGCAAGTACTTCGAGTACAGCCGGTACAACGATGTCATCCGCGCCATGCACGGCATGCTCGCCGGCATCCCGGACGGACAGGCATGCGTGCTGTCGAACCTGGAAGGTCACCATCTCGCCCATGCGGCCGCGCCGATGCTGGATGCGCCGCGGCTGGCGGCCGTGGCCAGCGCCCTGTCGAACATGGCGGAAACCCTCACCCGCGACCTCGGCCAGCACGGTTTCACCGACATGACGGTGCAGACCGACGCCGGGATCGCGGTGATCCAGCGCGTCCCGCGACCCGGTCACCTGATGGTGATGCTGACCGCGACCGGACACGAAACCAACCCCGGCCTGGTGGCGAGCCTCACCCGCCACTGCGCCACCACGATCTCGACGCTGTGCTCGGCGTCGACGGAGCGCTGACCGGACGCTCGCACCCCCACATTGCGCGGCACGGACGCCCTCTCTCCGGACCGCACGTCGCTGCAGGCCATGCGCCTTCGCGACACTCCCGTACAACCCGTGCAGGGCGACGGCCCCAGGCGGCAACGCCGGGGCCGTATCTTTTTGTGACGGCCCGTTCCCGACAGCCCAGGCGTGGCCAGCCTTGACCGGATACCACCCTGGCGAGACCAGCGCACAGTGGACACCGCACGATCCGGCGCACCACACCTCCCGCGGGAGCCGCTCCACGCCCCGGCCGCCACAGCGTTCCAGGCGGCTCCCATGCAACGACCGAAGCCCGCTCGGGCGATAGCGTTTGAAACAATCGCTTGAAAAGGGGCGATCTTCGCCGATCTGGACACTACTCCGGCTTTCCAGCAGACTGGCCGCCCAAGCGTTGGACCGAACCATGGCGCGACTGCTCGTCCTGCACGGCCCCAATCTCAATCTGCTCGGTACGCGGGAGCCCGGCATCTACGGGCGCGCGACCCTGGCGGAGATCGATGCCGATCTGGCCGAACGCGCGGCGGCGGCGGGGCACCAACTCGAAAGTCTCCAGTCCAACGCCGAACACGTCCTGGTCGAACGCATCCAGGCCGCGCGCGGCGGAGTGGATTTCATCCTGATCAACCCGGCCGCCTTCACCCATACCTCGGTCGCGATCCGCGATGCCCTCGCCGCGGTCGGAATTCCGTTCATCGAAGTGCATCTGTCCAACCCGCACGCCCGCGAACCATTCCGTCATACCAGTTATTTCACCGATCTCGCGACCGGAATCGTCGCCGGCTTCGGCCCGCTCAGCTACGGCTTGGCGTTGGCCGCGGCGATCCGCCGCCTGGAATCCCCCGCACCCTGACCTTCAGCCCGGCTCCGCCGGACTCTTCAATCGAGAACCACCATGGACCTGCGCAAAATCAAGAAACTCATCGACCTGCTGGAAGAATCGAATCTGGCGGAGATCGAAATCAAGGAAGGCGAAGAATCCGTCCGTCTGGCCCGCGTGCCCAAGGGCGGAGTCGCGATGAGCCTGCCGCCCCCGGCACCGCTGCATCTGGAGCACACCCCGCGGGCGGCCGCACCGATGCCGATGGCCTCGCCGGTGGACGCCGCCACCGGCGGCACCCCGCGCCCGGGCCCGGACCTGCCCGACGGTCATGTCGTGCGCTCGCCGATGGTCGGCACCTTCTACGCGTCGCCGTCGCCGGAGAAGCCGCCGTTCGTGAAGGTCGGCCAGATGGTCAAGCAGGGCGACACGCTCGGCATCGTCGAGGCGATGAAGATGTTCAATCCGATCGAGGCCGAGGTCTCCGGCACCGTGCTCGCGATCCAGTGCGAGAGCGGGCAGCCGGTGGAATTCGATCAGCCCCTGTTCGTGATCGGCTGAGGACCCTCCCATGCTGGATAAGGTCGTCATCGCCAATCGCGGCGAGATCGCGTTGCGCATCCTGCGCGCGTGTCACGCGCTGGGCATCAAGACGGTCGCGGTGCATTCCACCGTCGATCGCAACCTCAAACACGTGGCCATGGCCGACGAATCGGTCTGCATCGGTCCGGCCGCCTCCAAGGACAGCTACCTCAACATGCCGGCGATCATCGCCGCCGCCGAAGTCACCGACGCCCAGGCGATCCATCCGGGCTACGGCTTCCTCAGCGAGAACGCGGACTTCGCCGAACGCGTGGAGAAATCCGGCTTCATCTTCATCGGCCCGCGCGCCGAGACCATCCGCATGATGGGCGACAAGGTCGAAGCGATCCGCGCGATGAAATCCGCCGGCGTGCCCTGCGTGCCCGGCAGCGGCGGCCCGCTCGGCGACGATGCGAAGGAGAACGTGCGCATCGCCCGCGAAATCGGCTACCCGGTCATCATCAAGGCCGCCGGCGGCGGCGGCGGACGCGGCATGCGCGTGGTCCATACCGAGGCCGCGCTGGTCGCCGCGATCCAGACCACCCAGAGCGAAGCCAAGGCCGCGTTCGGCAACGAACAGGTCTACATGGAGAAGTTCCTGGAAAATCCGCGTCACGTGGAGATCCAGGTGCTGGCCGACGGTCAGGGCAACGCGATCCACCTCGGCGAGCGCGACTGCTCGATGCAGCGCCGTCACCAGAAGGTGGTGGAGGAAGCGCCCGCGCCCGGCATCACCGCGGAACAGCGCGCCGAGATCGGCCGCGTCTGCACCGAAGCCTGCGTGCGGATCGGCTATCGCGGCGCCGGCACGTTCGAGTTCCTGTACGAGGACGGCCGCTTCTACTTCATCGAGATGAACACCCGCATCCAGGTGGAACATCCGGTGACCGAGCTGATCACCGGAATCGATCTGGTCAAGGAACAACTGCTGATCGCCGCCGGACAGAAACTCTCGATCCGGCAGAGCGACATCGTCCTGAGCGGCCACGCGATCGAATGCCGGATCAACGCCGAGGACCCGGACAGCTTCCTGCCCTCGCCCGGCCTGATCAAGCATTTCCACGCCGCTGGCGGCCCGGGCGTGCGCGTCGATTCGCACATCTACGAAGGCTATCGGGTGCCGTCGAACTACGACTCGATGATCGGCAAGCTGATCGTGCATGGGCCCGACCGCGCGACCGCGATCGCGCGCATGCGGGTGGCGCTCAGCGAGATGGTGGTGGACGGCATCAAGACCAACATCCCGCTGCAACAGCGGATCATGGCCGACACCGGCTTCCAGGCCGGTGGCCAGAACATCCACTACCTCGAAAAGCGCCTTGCCGAACGCAAGGAAAAAACGCTGTCGATCCTGTGAGGCTTCCGATGCGCCTGCGCCACGCCCTGCCTGCGATGTTTGCGGTTCTGTTCGCATGTCCGGCCGTGGCGCAGGCCGCATCGCCCGGTCCACCGCCGCCACCGCCCGCACCGCCGCAGCCGATCCCCACGGGCATCGGCAGATTCGAATCTCGCCTGACCATGGTGCAGGACGATCTCATCGTCCGCGCGTACACGGCATCGTTGCGCAGCCAGATCGCGGCGGAGATCCAGAATCGCCCGGAAACGGCGCGCGGCCCGGCGGCGCCCGATGTCGAGGCGCAGGTGCGCAGCGTGCTGGCCGCCCCGATGATCGGCGGCCGCACCCTGCAGTACGCCTACGGCACGATCGTCGAGGGCGAGTTCGAAGGCAGATGGTGGTTCCTCTCCGAGAACGGCGGATTGCCGACCCGTGCCTGGCGCGACATCGATCGCAGCGGCGCCCACGGCTACGTCGCCGAGCGCATCGGCTACTGCCGCGATGCGCGCGAGGCCTGCGACCAGTGGTTCGACGACGCGAGGCATCGTTCGCGCCAGCCCCCGGCTTCGGCGGGATGGCAGGCCGAAACGGAGTGGTACAACCGGGTCCTGCAGGAGCCCTGCCGGCGCGGCCCCGACACGCGGCCGAATCTGGCCCCCCTGCAGAGCGCCATGAGCGCGTCGGGACTGGAACACGCCGAGGTCGTGCTGCAACTGCTGCTCAATCCCTGCGGCGAGGTCCGCGCTGCGGGGATCGCGACCAGCTCGCGCAATCGCATCGTGGATCGCGCGGCGCTGAGCTGGGTGCGCGGCGCCCGTTTCGCCGAGACCACGGCCCGCGAAGGCCACGGGCAGGGCGTGATCGGCCGGCTGCCGTTCCGGTTCTCGCTGGAAGGCGATCCGACCGACGCCGGAAGTGCCGTCACCGGAAGCTCCGGTGAGGGGCAGGACGGGAACGACGGCCGGAAAACCGAAGCACCGTCGCCCGCCGCATCGCGTCCCGCCACGCCCTGACGCGCGCGACCGGCCGCAAGCTCAACGCGCTTCGTACACCGCGCCGGAGACCGCATCCACGACGACGGCCTGCGTCGACGGACCGCCGCCGAACACGAACTCGGCGCCACCGCCGCGACGCGGACGCAGGGTCACGGTGACGTAGGGATCGATCCACGCGGCATCTTCCTTGAGGTTGTCCGCCTCGGGCAGATCCATGTCGATCGGCCAGTCGATCGTCCCGCTGCCGGTCGCCAGATCGAGCCGCCGCAACGGCCCGAACTCGCCGTAGCCGGTTTCTTCCGCCGCCAGAATCGTGTTGTCGTCGTTGCGGAACA
>JAYRTK010000106.1:0-10361 GCA_041919595.1 Lysobacteraceae bacterium | reverse complement strand
GAAGCGGTCCGTTCCCGCGCGGCGGACGTGCTCGGCCGCCGGCCGCAGGGACCGATCCGGCTGCTGACCCATGTGCGCCACTTCGGCTTCGTGTTCAATCCGGTGAGCTTCTACTACTGCCACGACGCTGACGGCGAACTGGACTGCATCGTCGCCGAGATCACCAACACGCCGTGGAAGGAGCGCCACGCCTACGTATTGCTGGTCGCCGATGCCGAAGCGCAGGGCCGCGCCCTGCACTGGCGTTTCGACAAACGCTTCCATGTCTCGCCGTTCATGGCGATGGATCGCGAATACGACTGGCGCTTCACCCGGCCCGGCGACGATCTGCATGTGCACATGGACGTTCTGCGCGATGGCCGCCGCGAATTCGACGCCACCCTGCATCTGCAGCGCCGTTCGCTGGACGCCGCGACGCTGCGCCGCGTGCTCTGGCGCTATCCGCTGATGACCGCACAGGTCGTCGGCGCCATCCACTGGCAGGCACTGCGGCTGTGGCTCAAGCGCATCCCGGTGTACGACCACCCGACGCACGACCATCCGACCAGCCCCGTCTCCCCCCGGAGTTCACGATGAACGATCTCGCCACCCGCATCGACACCGCCGACGCCACCGGCTACGGCATGCTCGACCGTTCGATCCGCAAGCGGCTGCTCGCGCAGATGGCGCGGCTGCGTCACGGCCGCATCGTCCTGCGCGATGCCTTGGGCACGGTCGAACTGGGCGAACCCGCGCACGTCGAGACCGATCTGCGCATCCGCATCGAGGTCGACTCTCCGGCGTTTTACCGCGCGATCGCGTCGAACGGCAGCGTCGGTGCCGGCGAGGCCTACATGGACGCGCACTGGCGCTGCGACGATCTCGTCGCGCTGGTGCGGCTGCTGGTGCGCAACCGCGATCTGCTCGACGACATGGAGACCGGACTCGCGCGCTTCGGTGGACTGGCGATGAAGGCCTGGCATGCGCTCCGCCGCAATACCCGTGACGGCAGTCGCCGCAACATCGCCGCGCACTACGATCTGGGCAACGATTTCTTCCGTCTGTTCCTCTCGCCGGACCTGATGTATTCCTCGGGCATCTGGGCCGGCGACGAGGACACGCTCGAAGCGGCAACGACCCGCAAGCTCGATCGGATCTGCCGCAAGATCGATCTCAAGCCCGGCGATCGCGTGATCGAGATCGGCACCGGCTGGGGCGGGTTCGCCATGCATGCCGCGCGGCATTACGGCTGCCATGTCACCACCACCACGATCTCGAAGGAGCAGCACGCCCTCGCCATGCAGCGGGTGTCCGACGCCGGGCTCGGCGACCGGGTCACGCTGCTTCTGCAGGATTATCGCGATCTCGCCGGTCGTTACGACAAGCTGGTGTCGATCGAAATGATCGAGGCGATCGGCGCGCAGTACCTCGAGACCTATTTCGCCACGCTCGGCGCGCTGCTCAAGCCCGACGGGCTCGCGCTGGTGCAGGCGATCACGATCGAGGACCACCGCTACGCACAGGCGCTGCGTTCGGTCGACTTCATCAAGCGCCACATCTTCCCCGGCAGCTTCATTCCGTCGATCGCGGCGATGTTGGCCGCGAAAAGCCGATCCACCGATCTGTCCCTGATCCAGCTGGAAGACTTCGGGCTGTCCTACGCGCGCACGCTCGAGGCCTGGCGTCGCGGCTTCCGCGGCGCGCTGCAGGACGTGCGGGCGCAGGGCTACGACGAGCGCTTCATCGCCATGTGGGATTTCTATCTCGCCTATTGCGAGGGCGGTTTCCGCGAACGATCCATCGGCGTCGCGCAACTGCTGCTGGCGAAACCGGGACATCGCGCCGCGACGCCGTTGCCGGAATGGCCGCACGATGCCCCCGGTCCGCGCACCGGCGAGCTGCAGGCATGAGCGCCTGGGCGAATCTCGTCGGCTACCAGATCGTCTGGTTCGCGTCGGTGATCGGCGCCGGACGCGGTCTGTGGTGGCCCGGCGTCCTCGCGGCGGGCACGTTCGCGGTACTGCATGCGGGCCTGTACCCGCAGACATCGGCACAACGCACCGCCGATCTGCGGCTGATGGTCATGGCGGTCGCCTGCGGCCTGCTGCTCGACGGCGGCCTCGTGTGGTCCGGGCTCGCCGACTATGCCGCGGACGAAGGCGCGTTGTCCGTCGTCGGCGCGCCGCCGTGGATCCTCGCGATGTGGGCGGCGTTCGCGCTCACCCTGCGTCATTCGATGGGCTTCCTGCTCGGGCGACCGGCGCTGGCGCTCGCGCTGGGCGCCGTCGGCGGTCCACTGGCGTATCTTGGTGCCGCGCGTGGCTGGCAGGCCATCGCCTTTGCCGGACCGACATCGACAACGCTCGCCACGCTCGCGGTCGGCTGGGGCCTCGCCATTCCGTTGCTGACCATGCTCGCGGGCCGATGGTCGTCCGCGACCACCTCTCCGACCTCCGTTCCCGGGAGCGCGCGATGAACCTCTGGAGTTCCCTCGGCCTGATCTGGACCCTCGCCGTCGCGATGATGACGTTCGGCTGGTGGTGGCAGAAGCGCCGCAGCAATGCCGGCATCGTCGATGTGCTGTGGTCGTTCGGCGTCGGCGGCAGCGCGGTGCTGCTGTGCATGCTCGGCGACGGCGCCACGCTGCCGCGAGTCGCCGGTGGCGTGCTCGGCGGCCTCTGGGGCCTGCGCCTCGGCCTGTACCTGTGGCATCGCGTATCGCACGAGGACGAAGACGGCCGTTATCGTGCGCTGCGCGAGCGCTGGAACGGCAATGAACGGAATTTCTTCCTGTTCTTCCAGTTCCAGGCGTTGCTGATCGTGCTCTTCGCGCTGCCGTTCGCGGCGGTCGCGCACAACCCGCAGGCCTCGCTGCCGTGGGCTGTGGTCGCGGTGGCGATCTGGCTGCTCGGCGCCGGTGGCGAAGCCATCGCCGACGCGCAGCTCGCGAAGCACCGCGCCGATCCGGGAAACAAGGGCAGCACCTGTCGCAGTGGCCTGTGGCGCTATTCGCGCCATCCGAACTACTTCTTCGAATGGACGCAGTGGTTCGCCTACGTCGCGCTCGCGGTCGGCTCGCCCTGGTTCGGTCTGGCCTGCGCCGGCCCGGTGGTGATGTTCGTGTTCCTGCGCTGGATCAGCGGCATTCCCTACACCGAGATGCAGGCCCTGCGCACGCGCGGCGACGACTACCGCGACTACCAGCGCACCACGCCGATGCTGTTTCCCTGGTTCCCCCGGGCCTGAACGCCCACCGCCACGAGCCCTCACGATGCCCCAGACCACCGCCTTGCCCCACGAACTGGCCCAGGATCGTCCCGGTCCCGGCCTGATCGGCCTCGCCGAACGCGGACTGATTCCGGACGCGCTGCTGCGCCACGGGATCCGCCGGCAATGCCGCGACCGCCTGCGCACCGAATCCATCGGCGATTCCGAGGCGCAGGCCGAGCGTTTCCGCCAACGGATCCGGCAACTGCGCGAAAGCCCGGTCGCGATCCACACCGACGCCGCGAACGCGCAGCACTACGAATTGCCACCGGCGTTCTTCCGCCTGTGTCTCGGCAAGCGTTTGAAGTACTCCTGCGCCTACTACCCGCGCGGCGACGAAACCCTCGACCAGGCCGAAGAGGCGATGCTCGCGCTGTACGGAGAACGCGCCGAACTGGCCGACGGCCAGCGCATCCTCGAACTCGGCTGCGGCTGGGGCTCGCTGACGCTGTGGATGGCCGAGCGCTACCCGAACGCGCGCATCACCGCGGTCTCGAACTCGCGGCCGCAACGCGAGCACATCGATGCGCAGTGCCGCGCGCGCGGCTTCGGCAACGTCGAGGTGCTGACCTGCGACGTCAACCGCCTGCAGTTGGCGGAATCGGAATTCGACCGCTGCGTGTCGGTCGAGATGTTCGAGCACATGCGCAACTACGAAATCCTGCTCGGCAACATCGGGCGGTGGCTGAAGCCCGGCGGCAAACTGTTCGCGCACATCTTCGCCCACCGCACGCTGATGTATCCGTTCGAGACCGCGGGCGAGGACAATTGGATGGGCCGACATTTCTTCACCGGCGGACTGATGCCGGCGTCGGACACGCTGCTGTGGTTCCAGCGCGACCTGCGCATCGAACAGCGCTGGCACGTCGACGGCACCCACTACGAGAAGACCTCGAACCACTGGCTGCGGAACCAGGACGACCATCGCGAAGCGGTCATGACGGTGCTGCGCGAGGCCTACGGCGAACTCGCGCCGCTGTGGTTCCAGCGCTGGCGCATGTTCTGGATGGCCTGCGCCGAACTGTTCGGCTATGCCGATGGCCGGGAATGGCTGGTCGCGCACTATCGTTTCGTACGCCCCGCTTGATCGTACCGACAGGAGCCGTCGATGAAGAAGATCCTCGTTGCATCCCTGCTCGCGCTGACCGGAGCCCTCGCCTTGTTCGCCCTGAACGCCAACGGAAAGCCCACCATCCCGCCGGTCGCCAACGTCGACCTGCCCCGTTTCATGGGCGACTGGTACGTCATCGCCCACATTCCGACCTTCCTCGAAAAGGACGCCTACGACGCGGTGGAGTCCTACGCCCTGCGCGAGGACGGCAAGGTCCAGACCACCTATCGGCAGCGGCAGGGCGGTTTCGATGCGAAGCTCGAAACCATGCGTCCGGTCGGCACCATTCGTCCCGGCACCGGGAACGCGATCTGGGGCATGCAGTTCGTCTGGCCGATCAAGGCCGAGTACGTGATCGTCCATCTCGACGAGGCCTACACCCAGACCATCATCGGCCG
Source organism: Lysobacteraceae bacterium (assembly GCA_041919595.1). Classification (GTDB taxonomy): domain Bacteria; phylum Pseudomonadota; class Gammaproteobacteria; order Xanthomonadales; family Xanthomonadaceae; genus Lysobacter_I. The sequence goes on along the minus strand of JAYRTK010000106.1, from coordinate 5,606 downwards.
CAGCGCGCGCGACTACGTCTGGGTCATGGCGCGCACGCCGACGATCTCCGAAGCGGACTACGCCGCGCACCTCGAACGGCTCAAGGCACTGGGCTACGACGTCTCGAAACTGCGCCGGGTGCCACAGCGGACGCAGGCCGCCGCGATGCCGGCGCCCTGAACAACGCGAACGACAGCCACCCACGAGGAAGCGACACCGATCGTCTGGAGCGCGCGTTGAAGGCGACGCCGACGCCGCATGGGCGTCGGCGTCGAGGATCGATCAGTTGGTTTCGGTCCTGCAACAGGGCGCGATCTCCCAGCTGTTGCCGTTGGGATAGACGCCGGAGCAGCGTTCGATCCTGGTCGAACCGGCAGGACATTCACCCTTGGCGTCGGTGTTGCTGAAACTGACCTTGCCCTGCGTGCCGCTGCCGGGAAGACCGGTCGCCGACACGGTCTCGCCCTGCAGCACCGCGCGTCTCGGTGCGGGCTGCGCCTGTCCCCGTTCCGGCTGTGGCCGCGCCTGCCCTCCCATGCCAGCCGCCGTGCATTGGAACGCGGCCAGCGATGCCAGCAACGCCAGCCGGAATGCCTTCGATGATGCGCTTCGCGATGTCATGGTGACGCCCTCCCCTCTGCGATGGGCGCCGTCGACGGTCGCGCCCGACACCTGGAACGGCCACCGTCGGCGAAGCACGCCGGCAGCGGCACGGACAGGGTCCGATCGTCGTGGGGGCATCATGGCGGCGATCGGGCCGCCCATCGATTGAAGTGATCGGTTATTGAAGTGATCGGTTACAGCAGCGTCGCCTCCAGCGACACCGGCACCGCCAGCGCACGCGAGATCACGCAGCCGGCCTTCGCGGCCTGGGCGATCTGCTCGAACTGCTCGGCGGAAATTCCGGGCACCGTGGCGCTGACGACCAGATGCATGCCGATGACGGTCGGGCCCGGATCCATACCGGGCTCCATCGTCGCCTCGGCGCGGGTGTCGATGCGGGTCGGCGTGAACCCGGCGCGGCCGAGCACCGCGCTCAGCGCCATGCTGAAGCAGCCGGCGTGCGCCGCGGCGAGCAGTTCTTCGGGGTTGGTGCCCCTGCCTTCAGGGGTATTGCCGTCGCCGAAGCGGGTCTTGAACGAATAATTCTGGTCGGCGAACAGACCGCTCTGCGGGGTGCTCATGCCGCCCTTGCCGGTCTGGATGTCGCCTTCCCAGCGGGCGGTGGCGATGCGCTTCAGGGCCATGGTCGAACTCCAGAGGACAGGAAATCCGGAGTCTACGCCCGACATTCTCCGGCGTCTTCCCACCCCGCCGTCCCCTCCGCCGATGGCCGATTGACCCCGATCAAATCCACCGGACATCGTGCCGCGCTGCGGCTTGACCGCCAACGTCGAAGTTCCGATGCTTGGCGGGCGTCCTCCCGGGCGCCCCGCCATGACCGCCCGCCGAGCGCCCGCTCGGACGGCAGGCACCCGCAGCGGACAGCCATGACGGCTCTCACCCTTTGGAAAGAAGGAGAGTCGGTCATGTCCTACAGCACAGCACAGATTCGCAACGTGGCCCTCGCAGGCCACCCCGGCGCCGGCAAAACAACGCTCTTCGAAGCCCTGCTGCATGCCGGCGGCGCAGTCCAGACGGCAGGCACCATCGAGCGCGGCAGCACCGTCTCCGACTTCGATGCGATCGAGAAGGAACGCGGCCACTCCATCGACGCCGCCATCGCCAGCACCGATCACGCGCCGGCGGGCCAGCCGCCCGTCCACGTCAACCTGATCGACACCCCCGGTTACCCCGACTTCCGCGGACCGACCCTGTCGGCCCTGGCCGCGGTCGAAACCGTCGCGGTCGTCGTCGACGCCGACACCGGCATCGGCTACGGCACCCGCCGAATGATGGAATACGCCCAGGCGCGCAAGCTCTGCCGCGTCCTCGTCGTCAACAAGATCGATCACGACGGCGCCTCGCTCGGCGCCCTGCTCGACGAACTCCGCGACACCTTCGGCAACGAAGTGCTGCCGCTGAATCTGCCCGCGAACCACGGCCAATCGGTGATCGACTGCTTCGGCAACAACACCGGCGAGAGCGATCTCGGCCCCGTGGCCGACTGGCACCAGCGGATCATCGACCAGGTGGTCGAGATCAACGAACAGGTCATGGACCATTTCCTCGAAGTCGGCGAAGAAGGCCTCGGCGGCCAGGAATTGCACGACGCCTTCGAACAGTGCCTGCGCGAAGGCCATCTCGTGCCGGTGTGCTTCGTCTCCGCGCGCAGCGGCGTCGGCGTGAAGGAACTGCTCGACATCGCCGAGAAACTCTTCCCGCATCCGGGCGAGGCCAATCCGCCACCGTTCGTGAAGGGCGTCGGCGACGACGCCGCGCCGATCGTCTCCACCCCGGACCCGAATGCCCACGTCATCGCCGACGTGTTCAAGATCGTCAACGACCCCTTCGTCGGCAAGCTCGGCATCTTCCGCGTCTACCAGGGCACGGTGAAGAAGGACACCCAGCTGTTCGTCGACGACGGCAGGAAGCCGTTCAAGGTCGCGCATCTGTTCAAGCTCAAGGGCAAGGACCACGTCGAGATCGAGCGCGCGGTGCCCGGCGACATCGCCGCGGTCGCGAAGATCGACGAACTGCATTTCGACGCCGTGCTGCACGACAGCCACGATGAAGACCAGATCCACCTCGCGCCGCTGGATTTCCCGAAGCCGATGTTCGGCCTGGCGGTGGACGCCGCCAGCAAGGGCCACGAGCAGAAGCTCGCCATCGCCCTGCACAAGCTGGCCGAGGAAGACCCGTGCTTCCACGTCGAACATGAAATCGAGACCAACGAAACCGTGGTCCGCGGGTTGTCCGACCTGCATCTGCGCATCCAGTTGCAGCGCCTGAAGGACCGCTACGGCGTCGACGTGACGACCCGCCCACCGCGCATCGCCTATCGCGAAACCGTGGCCGCGAACGCCGAAGGCCATCACCGCCACAAGAAACAGACCGGCGGCGCCGGCCAGTTCGGCGAAGTCTTCCTCCGCATCGAACCCCTGCCCCGCGGCGGCGGCTTCGAATTCGTCGACGAAGTGAAGGGCGGCACCATCCCCGGCCAGTTCATGCCCGCCGTGGAAAAAGGCGTGCGCCAAGTGCTCGCCAGCGGCGCCATCGCCGGCTATCCCATGCAGGACGTCCGCGTGATCGTCTACGACGGCAAGCACCACCCCGTCGACAGCAAGGAAGTCGCTTTCGTCGCCGCCGGGAAGAAAGCGTTTCTGGATGCGATTTCAAAGGCGCGGCCGCAGGTGCTGGAACCGATCGTCGACCTCGAAGTCGCGGCCCCCGAACACCACATGGGCGATATCAGCGGCGGGTTGTCTTCCAAGCGCGCCCGCATCAACGGCACGGATTCACTGCGCGGCGGCGAGATCGTCGTGAAAGCGCAGGTACCGCTGTCGGAGCTGGAGGGGTATGCGGCGGAGTTGAAATCCGTCACTGCGGGAAGGGGACGGTATTCGTTGGAGTTCAGTCATTATGAGGCGGTGCCGGGGCAGGTACAGGGGAAGCTTGTTGAAGCTTATAAGCCGAGACATGAGGAAGACTGACCCCTGAGGGGCACAGGGATGGGACGAGGGGATTTGAGATGTGGAATGGGGACGGCAGGCGCTTGTGTCTGCCGAGAATGAGAGATGCGTTTGAAGCCAATAGTAGTGAGTTATCTTCCGTAAGGCTTGTTACGTTCGACGAGCTGTTTTCGAAGCCGCGCACACTGATCGACCTACTGGAATCACGAAACAATATCGATTGACGAATTAGAACAAAATGACACAACAACTCGTAAGACAGCCATGAACCCGCCTGCAGATCGCCCATGAGAATCAAAGGCAAAAAGACATGGAGGTATCGCAATGAATACTCCGACAACTGATCCAAGTAATCAGTCCGCAGCCATCCCGAAAGACGGAAATATGTGGGATTTTCTTCTTCCTATAGTTGAGTTCTTTGGAATTCTAGTGCCTGGATTGTTTTTCCTAGTATTGCTAGTGCCAGCCCTACTAGTACCTGCCGTTTCTTTTCTTGAATTTGTCAGAACGGACGAAGTACCATCTTTTCAAATTTATGTAACGATAATGAGCATCATGAAAGATCCCGGATGGGTGATTTCCACAATCGCGCTTGTCTCTTCATACGTTGCGGGCCATATATTCTATCGTCGAGACCCAAAAATACCCGACGAAAAAAGCTTTCATCGGTTGTCTGCGGGCGTGAAAAAGCATAGCGGCCCAGTCAGAATTTGCGAGGCCGAGGTCGATTTTAATCGTTCAAACAATGAAAAATACCCAGCTGAATTCAACCTAGAGTTCCCATATAGGTACTTGCATGAGTACCTCGTCGAGAGAGGACTTTCACATTTGGCGAACTTTGTCCACTGGAGGGGGAGCGACCCGAGCACATATTCAAGAAGGACAAAGCATTTCATCAATGCACTGAAGGTCCGACTCGAGTTTTCATTTCCTTATCAGTACATAAGGCTTCAAAAAAATGAAGCCCACGTTCGATTGATGTCTTCTATTTGGTACTCCATGAAGTCATTGAATATAATATCTACAGCTGGGTGCTTGATAGCCATTTTGCTTGTTTTTGTTGTTCAGTATCAAGATAACTCTTTATGGCCGATTACTACTATCCACGTCATCGCAGCGCCAAGCTGCACCTTATTCCTTTCTTTTGTGATTACGAAGGAGATTGAGCTTTTCCTTCACTATCAGAGGATCCGCGAGATCATCTTCATACTTGAAGCCGCCTACTTTGCAGAGAGTAGATTGCCGGGGATGTTTGCTCCGTTTGTCGGGCAGCAAAAAAACTGACTCGCCGATCTTGGGGCGCGAGAAGACTGGAACACCCACTTTCCTCACTGGTTCTCACCGGATACCCACTTGCTCTTCCCTACCCCAGCGAATCTCAAGCCGACCACTCGAAGATCGGGAGACTCATTTCGCTATCCGGCTGACTTGTGGGTGTCCTCACCCCCCTATACTTCAAGCGACTCAGAAGTCGATGCGATCGAACAGCTCCGTCTTTCTGAAAGACGGCAAATAGATGGATCCGTAGAATTCCATATTCTCGACATTGAAAGGAACAAACTCCCTGAGCAGAGTGGCTTTGAGCACTTGAACGTCATCTATCATCTGTCTCATTTCATGATCGCTGTAGGTGTCCCCTTCAGCGACGATCCCATTGGCCAAAACCGCTTTCCGGAGCGCCCATATGCGGTCAACAGGGCCAGGGTGGGTCACAGGGGCACGAACCCCGGGATTGGCATAGTCAGAAATTGCATAGAACACTTCCAGGCATAGAAAAAAACAAATCGCGCCATTGAGAATTCTGGCAACTGCGCCGACGTCGTCCTTCACGTGCAGGAGCGCCCCGGCATCGGCTTCGAATTCCTGCTTCTGACGCGGGCTGTAATAGCGCAGATCGACCGCCGGCTTATCGAAAGGCATGACTCCGTACGGAACAGCCGTCAAGACCTTCGCATCGAGATGCCCAAGCAGATGATGCGCGAATTCATGGCCAACAACGAACTGCATCTGCGCATCGGCAAGAGACAGGCATGAATCGTGGACGGCCTGAGGCA
>JAYRTK010000105.1:0-10419 GCA_041919595.1 Lysobacteraceae bacterium | reverse complement strand
GACCACGGTCATGTGCGAAACGTCGAACATGCCGGCGTCGCGACGCACCTGATGATGTTCGTCGATCTGCGAACCGTAGTTCAGCGGCATGTCCCAGCCGCCGAAGTCGACCATCTTCGCGCCGAGCGCACGATGGGTCTCGTTGAGGATGGTCTTCTGCGTCATCGGAGCCGGCCTTGCGTGGAAAGACCGCATTATCCCAGAGCCGCACGCCGCGTGCGCGGCGTGGCGCAAACCGCACGCCGGCGCATGGTGCGCCGGCACGTTCGAGCGCTGCGCCCGCGACGCCGCGATCAGACCCCGGCGGCGGTGTTGAGGCAGGTCACGCGCGCCGTCTCGACGTCCGTCAGCTTGCCGGTCGCGGTGTCGAAGCGGCGGACCCAGCGGATGTCGGACGAGCGCTCGTCCTGGCCATGACGCACGGCGGCGATCAGGCCGGGACTGTCCTGTCCGTCGAGCGAACAGGCGCCGAGCTGCAGGTCGTAGCCGATCTGCAGGGCCGGCGCGTCGATCGCATCCAGCACCTGCCAGGTCGGCTTGTCGCGCGCGGTGTCGGTGTTGCGCGATGCGATCACGTAGCGAACCATCGCCGCGCTGCCGGAGGCGGGCGTCCCGACCATGGCGAGGCTGAATTCGCAGGCGCGCGCGAGACCCTCGCCGCCCGGAACGCAGCTGCCGCCGATTTCGGAGAGCCCCTCCGGGTACGGCGGGACGATGGTCCCGATCAACGCCGCGGCGGTGCTCGCGGCGGACACGGACGGCGCCGTCGCCGGGAGTGCGGGCACGGGCGCCGCAGGCACCGGCGCTGCGGGTTGCGCCACGGCAGGTCCGGCCGTCTCTGCGGGCGCCTCGCGATCGCAGCCGGCGAGGCCGGCAATCGCGGCGCAGACGAGAACGGACGACGACACCAGCGCGAAACGACGACGTTTCATTCGACCGCCTCCACCGTGAGCGTCATGCCTTCGGCACCGATGATGCGCACGCTGGCGCCGGCAGGCAGATCGGGGCCGCTGACTTCCCAGTAGGCGTCGGCGATCTGCACGCGACCGGTACCGCGTTCGATCGCGCGATCCAACGGCACGATCCGGCCGACCAACTGGGCGGTGCGGCGATTCAGCGCCGGCTGGTCGCTGACGACCTCCTGCCCGCGATACCACTTGCGGTAGATCAGGATCGAAATGAAGCCCAGGACCACGAACAGCACGGCTTGGACCAGGAACGACAGACCGGGAATCAACCACACGATCGCGACCATGAGGCTGGCCGCGAACGCGAGCCAGAGCATGAAGGCGCCGGGCGCCAGCACTTCCATCCCGAACAGCAGCAGTGCGAAGACCGTCCAGCCGAAGACGTCCCAGCGCAGTTCGAAATCCATGGGTCAGTCCTTGCGCGGCATGGCCGGGGGCTTGCCGGCCTGCTGGTGATTCAGGGCTTCCTTCGCCAGTTCGGTGATGCCGGCAAGCGAGCCGAGGATGCCGCTGGATTCCATCGGCATCATGATGAACTTCTGGTTCGGCGCCTCGGCCAGGGCCTTGAACGCCTCGATGTATTTCTGGGCGATGAAGTAGTTGATGGCGTTGACGTTGCCGTGGGCGATGGCCTCGGAGACCATCTGCGTCGCCTTGGCCTCGGCTTCGGCCAGACGCTCGCGGGCCTCGGCGTCACGGAACGAAGCTTCGCGCCGGCCCTCGGCTTCCAGCACCGAAGCCTGCTTCTCGCCCTCGGCGCGCAGGATCGCGGACTGGCGCACGCCTTCCGCTTCCAGCACCGCGGCGCGCTTGTTCTGCTCGGCCATCTTCTGCTGCTGCATCGAGGCGATCAGATCGCGCGGCGGCTGGATGTCCTTCAGTTCGATGCGGTTGACCTTCAGTCCCCAGGGATGGGTGGCGTGGTCGACCGCGGCCAGCACCCGGCTGTTGATCTCGTCGCGCTTGGACAGCGATTCGTCGAGGTCCATCGAGCCGATGGCGGTACGGATGTTGGTCATCACCAGATTGAGGATGGCGATTTCGAGCTGGGCGACCTCGTAGGCGGCCTTGGCAGCGTCCAGCACCTGGAAATAGACCACGCCGTCGACCTTCACCACCGCGTTGTCCTTGGTGATGACGTCCTGGCTGGGGACGTCCATGACCTGTTCCATCATGTTGATCTTGCGACCCACCCCGTAGAACAACGGGATCAGGAAGTGCAGCCCCGGGGTCATGGTGTGGGTGTACTTGCCGAAGCGCTCGACCGTCCATTCGTAGCCCTGCGGCACCATGCGCACGGCCTTGAAGAAAATGATGACGCCGACGACGACGAGCACGAAACCGATGAATGGACCGGTCATCTGGAACCCTCCCTGCTGGACTGCAGTCAGTATAGGCCGACAACCCGGGCTGCCGGGGCCGGTCCGCACACGCCCGAGACCCGGCTTCCGCCCTGCGACGGTTTCGCCCCCGGCCGCATCCACTCCATGAGATGCGCCCGCCCGCCGCCGCCCGAGGATTGAGTCGTTCCGGCCGACGACCATGATGCGATCGATCTCGTCATCGGCCTTGACCGGCGCACCGCATCCGACCGCAGTCGGACGCGATCCGCCCTGGCGCCACCCGACGGCCACTGGTGAGCACGGAGGCGGTTCCGCCGCCTCCGGATGAACGCCCCCGCCGCGCGTCAGCGCGACCGGGATTCGGACATGCGCGGCGCCCCGGACGCATCGGGCAGCGGCGCGACCCACGTCGCGAACACCGCATCGATTCGGGCATCGGTCACCGGCATACCCGCCTCGATGTCGGCGGCCTGGGTGAACAGCGGCAGGATCAGCGCCATGCCGTCGACCTTCGTCCGCAGCTGCAGGCCGCCGCCGGCGAACGCGGCGTCCCAGCGCGCGCGGACCCGGGCCCAGTAGCCGGCGGTCTTCTCCCAATAGCGGTACACCGGCGCGAAATCGACCGCGCGCGTCCGGCGGTAGTCGTTGAAGCCGAACTCGCGCACCAGCGCACGCGAACGTCCGTCGACGCCACGCTGCACCTTGGTGTTGAACTGCTCGTGGGTCCAGCCGTCCGGCGTGCGCGTATGACGGTTGACCGCCAGAATCGCGTTGTAGTCGCTGCGCTTCGTGTGTTCTCGCCGCGGCAGCGGCCGCCAGCTCGCGTCGCCGGTCCACATCGCGATGCCGTCGTCGTGGGTCCAGCGGCCGGTACCGCAGTAGCGCGGCGCATCGCTCACTTCGTACACGCACTGGGTCCAGGCGCCGCGACGGGTTTCCGCGGGCACTTCGCGCAGCGTCCAGGTCTGATCGGCGGTGAACTCGAAGCGAGCCGGCGCTTCGTACACCCAATCCTGTCGCCAGTGTTTCGTGACGTGGCCATTCCGGGTATCGACCAGGAGGTGCTGCAGCACGATCTTCCGCGGCGAATCCTCGACCACGATGACCGTTTCGTCGCCACCGCTGCGCTGCGTCGGCCGGCGTTCGTAACCGGGCGTCAGCGCCACGGTCTCGTCGAAGGCGAAATGCACGGTGTACTCGCCGCGCATCGCCAGGATCGCCTCGCGATCGCGCGCAGGCGCGGCGCCACCGCCGTCGGTCGGCGCCGATGCCAGGACCGTCTCCGGCCGCAGGCACAGATACAGCGCAAGCGCGGCACCGGCGCGGAACGCCGCCATGGTCGGTGTCGGAACGTCTCGTTTCATCGTGGCGTCCTCGGAAGGGTCTGAAGTCGGTGTCGGAAAACGCGAAGCGGCACGATCTGGCCGCGCTGCGGTCGCCGGCTAGGCGCGCATGCCGGGGCCGCCATGGCGGTGATCGCCGATATCCAGGCCTTCGATGCGGGCGAGTCGCTGCAGCATTTCCGCGCCGAGCGGCGAGATCGCGGCCGGGCTCGCCGCCAGCAGCGGTTGCGGATGTCCCAGTGCATGCAGGCGGATCACGTTCGATTGCCAGGACTCGCCGCCGACCCGTGCGGACAACCGGCGCCACAGACGACTGGACACCGCTTCCCCCGCGATCGGTTGCGCCTCGAACACCGGCAGCCGCGCCTGCAGCCGCTCCCAGGCCAGGAAGTCGCTGTCGGGCAGCAGATACAACCGCCAGCAGCCGTCGCCGTTGCGGTCGCGGAACTGCAGGCATTCGTGCCAGCCGTCGCTGTCGATGCCGCAGCGCACCTCGGCGCTCGTCGCGCGGACCCAGCCGCCCAGCTCGCCGCCGTAGCGTCGCGAAAACACGCAGAGCACTGTCCCCAGCGCGGCCAGTTCCGCCGCCGAAGGCAGGCTTCGACGCGACCAGGCGGCCCGCAGGCGCCCCGATGCATTCGACGTGTCCTGCGTCATCGGCTACCACTCGAAGGCGAGGCGCAGCGAAAGCGCGCGACCCGGCCGGGTGTAGCGATCCAGCGTCGCGCTGGTCGCGGCGACGCCGGGCACGTCCGCCCAGTCGGTGTAGCGACGATCGCCGAGATTGAACACGCCGATGTTCACCCGCGCGCCCGGCGCGAAGCGCCAGTGCGCGAACAGATCGAGCACGCCGTGACCCCCGGGCCGGTACAGCCCCGCGTCGGACACCCGACGCTTGCGTCCGGCGAAGGCACCGGCGAGTTCCACGCCCCAGGAGTCGCGCGCGTACGCCAGCCCGAGGCTGCCGCGCAGCGGATCGACCGAATCCAGCGGACGATCGTCGGTGCGGTCCTGGCCGTGCGCGTACGCGGCCGAACCGCGCAGCGACCAGCCGGCGAAACGCACGTCCAGCGCGCCGGCATCGACACCCCCCTTGAGTTCCGCGCCGCGGATGCGCGCATCGGCCACGTTCTGCGACTGGAACACCTGCAGACCCGCATCGTTGACGCCGACGAAGCGCAGGGATTCGATGAAATCGCGATAACGGTTGTCGTACAGCGCGAACGAGAACCACGCCGCCTCGCCGCCGTAGCGCAGACCCGCCTCGATCCCGTCGCTGGTTTCCGGCTTGAGGTCCGGATTGGCGATCGCGGTGTAGCCGAAGGCGAGATTGGTGAAGCCGACGTTGACGTCGTTGTACGGCGGCGCGCGGAAGCCGCGGGCGTAACCGGCGAACAGCGACCAGTCCGGCGCGACATGCCAGACCATGCCCAGCTTCGGCGACACGCTGGTTTCGGCGAGGTCCTCGACCGCGACGCCGGGATTGTCGCCGGCGAAGATCGCATCGACCTCCGGCCGCAGCGCGTAGCGGTCCACGCGTACGGCCGGGATCAACCGCCACGCGCCGTCCTCGCCGAACGCGATCTCGTCCTGCACGAACACGGCGTATGCGTCGACGCGGCTGTTGGGGAAATCGCGCACCGGAAAGGTGTCCGGCGCGATCACCGGCGTGATGACGCCGGTCGCGAGGTTGGTCGCGCGGCCGTCGCGCTTCTGCCGGGTGTCGGTGCGGGTCCATTCCAGGCCGTAGGACCAGGCGTGCCGGGCACCAGCCAGCCTCATCTCCTTGCCGAACAGCGCTTCGACACCGGTCAGTCGCTGGTCGAAGGCGAACCCGCGCTGCCGGCGCTGCGAGACGCCGCTGGCGAGGCGGCGGACTTCATCGGTGTTCTGCAGCGTTTCGCTGTCCTGGCGATAGACCGACCAGCGCAGGGTGTCGACCCAGCGCCCGTCGATCGCATCCATCTCGTGCTCCAGCGCGATGCGCGCCCGGGTCTGGCGGTCGTCGCCGGTCAGCGACAGCACGGTCGCGCCGGTGAGCGCGGAGAATCCCAGCCCGGTGCGGACATCGGTTCCGGCCGCATCCTCGTTGCCTTCGACCGTCAATCGGAATCGCTGCGTGCCGCCCGGCGCATACACCAGCTTCGTCAGCAGACTCCGGCCGTCGCGTTCCTGCGGATTCGGTGTCGTGCGCAGCGCGCCGTCGACGTCGCGCTCGCCCCGGTTCTCCTGCGCTTCGCCCTGGCGATGCCCGGCGACCAGCAGCCATGACCAGCGCTCGCCGCCGCCCGCCAGCGTGGCGCCGCCGGACAGCCCGTTCCAGTCGCTTTCGTAACCGAACTTCACGCCGACATGGCGGCGCTTCCCGTCGACCAGATAGTCCTCCGGGTCCTTCGTGCGGAAGGAGACCACGCCGCCCAGCGCATCGGAGCCGTACAGGGCGCTGCCGGGACCACGCAGCACTTCGACCTGCTTCAGCGTGTCCAGGTCGACGAAGTTGCGATTGGCGCTGGAAAAACTGCCGATCGAAAAGGCATCCGACACCGGGATGCCATCGGTCTGGATCAGCACGCGGTTGCCGCCGAGCCCGCGGATGCGGATGTCGCCCAGGCCGAAGCGCCCGAAGGACGACGCGACCGAAACGCCCGGTTCGTGCCGGAACAGATCCTTGAGGTCGCGCACCAGATGCGCATCCATCTCGTCGCGATCGATCGCATCGACGGTGTTGGGCACATCGGCGACGGCGCGCGCGCCGAGCGTGGCGACCACGACGACGCGATCGAGTTCCTCGACCTCGGCGCCATCTGGCCGCGGAGGGTCGTCGCCGCGCGCGATCGCGGGCGTGAGGCAAAGCCCGGAAAGCAGGGCGAAAGCGAGGGGATCTGGACGCATGTCGGACTCGTGTCGAAAGAACACAAGGCGGCTGGCGTCCGGCGGACCGGTGGCTCGCGTGCCTGGCGCGCGCCGCCATGGGCCGCGCGCGGATGGACGGAACGGGCGGAACTATTTGGTGAGGATGAGCTTGTCGTTGCGGGTGTGGCGCAGGCGATAGCACTCGTCGCCGTGGCGGATCAGCACTTCCCGGCCGCCCTGGAGCAACTGCCGGCTTTCGAACTCCGGCAATGCGCCGGCCGGCGAACCCGGCGGCGTCGCGTCGGATTCGGGAGTTGCGGGGAGGGTGAACGTGTCGGCAGGCATCCTGCGTCTCCGTAGGGGACGCAGATGATGATAATGATTCTCATTATTGCGTCAAGCCTCGACCCGACGCCGGTCCGAACCTCAGCCGGTGATCGCCTCGATCCGCCGCCAGACCGCGTCCTCGACGCTGCCGGCGAGATCCAGCGCCTGCAGGTTCTGCAGCAACTGCTCGACGCGACTGGCGCCCAGGATCACGGTCGACACATGCGGATTGCGCAGACACCAGGCGATCGCCAGCGGCGCGGGCGCAAGATCGAGTTCCGCGGCCAGCGCGCTGTATCTGCGCGCACGGTCGCGGCGGCGATCGCTGTCGGTGCCCAGCACGATGCGCTGCAGCCAATCCTGGCCTTCCAGGCCGAGGCGGGCGTCGTCGGGCACCGAGGCGTTGTATTTGCCGGTGAGCAGCCCCGAGGCCAGGGGCGACCAGATCGTGGTGCCCAGCCCGAGTTCGGCATACAGCGGCGCGTATTCCAGTTCCACCCGCTGTCGATGCAGCAGGTTGTACTGCGGCTGCTCCATCGACGGCGCATGCAGGCCCTCGTGCGTCGCGATCTTCGCCGCCTCGCGGATCTGCGCGGCGGACCATTCCGACGTGCCCCAGTACAGCACCTTGCCCTGGCGGATCAGGCCATCCATCGCCCACACCGTTTCCTCGATCGGGGTGTCGGGGTCCGGACGATGGCAGAAATACAGATCGAGATAATCGACGCGCAGCCGCTTCAGCGCGCCGTCGCAGGCGTCGCGCACATGCTTGCGCGAAAGCCCCTTCTGCATCGGCAGCGGATCCTGCGCCGAGCCGAACATCACCTTGCTGGAGACCGCGAAGCCGTCGCGCGGCAGGCGGAGGTCGGCGATCACGTCGCCCATCACGCGCTCGGCCTCGCCGTTGGCGTAGCCCTCGGCGTTGTCGAAGAAGTTGATGCCATGGTCCCAGGCGGCGGCGATCAGCTCGCGCGCGGCACCGCGACCGATCTGCTGACCGAAGGTGATCCAGGCACCGAACGACAGCGCGGAAACCTGCAGGCCGGTGGAACCGAGGCGTCGATACTGCATGGCGGGATCCGGAAAGGGCGACGGGATGCGCAGTGTAGCGGCGCCCCGCTCGCCCATCACCGCGACCGCGGCTACAATGCATCCACTCTTCCTCCGGGGAGTAGCCCTCCGGCGCCGTCCAGACCGCGCCGGGTTCCGCGTCAACACACTTGGTCGGCAGACCATGGCGCGGCGGGTCCGGACACGCTGCGGCGTTCCGGACCGGGCAAGACCGAAGGCAGGCGTCGCGCGACCCGGGCCGGGCTGCGTGGCGTTTGCCTTCGCATCCATGCGAAGCCCGGCCCGCAACATCCGACTCCGGAGTGCTTCATGGATCTGTCCTCGCTATCCACCCTCGGCGTGTCCACGCTCGCGGTCGCCATCGCCGAAATCGGCGACAAGACCCAATTGCTGGCGCTGCTGCTCGCCGCCCGGTTCCGCCGGCCCTGGCCGATCATCGCCGGCATCTTCGTCGCCACCGTGCTCAATCACGCACTGGCCGGCTGGCTCGGCGCACTGGTCGCGAGTCATCTGACGCCGGACGTGCTGCGCTGGATCGTCGCCGGCAGTTTCCTCGCCATCGGCCTGTGGACGCTGAAGCCCGACACGATCGACGACGGCGCCTCGCTGCCCGCGCGCGGCGCCTTCATCGCCACCACGATCGCGTTCTTCCTGGCCGAGATCGGCGACAAGACCCAGATCGCCACCGTGGTGCTGGCGGCGAAATCGCCGGTGCTGTGGCCGGTGGTGATGGGCACCACCCTCGGCATGCTGCTGGCGAACGTGCCGGTGGTGCTGCTGGGCAGCCGGTTCGCCGCGAAACTGCCGCTGAAGGCCGCACGCATGACCGCCGCCGCGCTGTTCATCGCGCTCGCGCTGTGGGTGGCGGTGCGCGGCATGCCGGCCGACGCCGCGCTGCCGCAGGCGGACGCGATGCCCGCCGCCGCACAACCGGCACGGGATTGAACCCGGTCATGCGCGGCCCGCATGCGGGGCCGTCCGGCCCCGCATGCGTCCGGCGTCGAGCCGTCCGCGTCAGAACGCGGTCTGCGCCCAGTCCGGCACCTGCACCCGTTCGAACCGCTGCGACAGCGACGTGCCGCAGAGTTCCGTCCGCAGCTGCAGCCCGGTCGACAGACTGCCGCCGGGGACGGTCGCGCAGTAGGCGGTGTTGTGGCGGCTGCGCAGTCGCCCCTCGGGGGTGAGGAACCACTTCTCCGAGTCGCCGCCGTCGCAGTCCCACAGATGCATGGCCTTGCCGCTGCCGGCGCTGCCGCCGGAAATATCCATGCAGCGGGTGTTGTTGCCGCGGGGCCGCAGCTGGCCTTCGGCGGTGTAGACGAACTGCTGGTCGGCCCCGCCCGTGCACAGCTCCTGATCGAGCTGCGAACCGTCCGAGAAGCCGTTGTTGCGGGTGCCGATGCAGCGGGTGCCGGACGCACTCATCGGCCGCAGCGTGAAATAGCCGGGCAGACCGCGACGCACGCCGACCAGTGGCAGGGTCGATGTCCAGGACGGCAGGAAGACGCCGGGGTCGGACAGCGCATTGGTGACATCCATGCCGACCGCGGTGACGCCATGCGCCATCGCGATGTAGACCGCCTCGAATCCGGTGCTGTTGAAGTCGCCCGCCGCGCCCCAGAGATGCATCAGCTGCCGATATTCGGCCGACCGGTTGGCGACGATCTGGTAATGATCGCCGGCTTGCACGTTCGCGCACAGCATCTGTCCGGAGGCCGCCGCCGACATGCCGTCGACCGTGCCCGAAATCTCGCCCGGGTCCGGCGCGTCGATATCCGGACACAGGAAGGCGTGGGTGGCGGATCCGCGCAGCGCGATCATGTCGGCCATGCCCTGGTTGACCGCACCGAGACGACCGCCGGTGAAGCCGACGATGATCCGGCCGCGCAGCGAATCCGCGGACGGCCAGCCGACCGCCCTGAGTTTCTCGCGCGCCGTCGTGCCGGGCGCACCGGCGATCGCGTTGCGCAGATCGCCGTAGCGGTACTGTCGCGTGCCGAGATAGGTCGACACGAACCGGTCGAGCGCATCGATCTTCGACACGTCCCAGGCGCTCAGCACGTTGTCCCAGCGCGTCTTCATGTCGACGAAGACCACGATGGGCAGTTCGCCGGGATGCGCGTTCTGCCACGCGATGATGTCGTCGAGGCAATCGGCCAGGCGATCGGCGGTGCCGCGGCAGTTGCTGTTGGCGGGTCCGCCGTCGTGGGCCACGTACGGGCCGCGGGCGTGGGTCCACCACCCATCCTGATCCTGCACGTCCAGTTCCAGCGTGCGATAGCCGGCATTGAGCCAGTTCGTCAGTTGCGTGCTGTGGTCGTAGCTGTTGTGCGGTTGCAGCATGTACAACTGGTCCATCCGCAGGCTCTGTGCGGCGGCGGTGCCGGCGTGGGCGACCAGCGCGCCAAGCAGGGCGACGGTGGCGCCCAGCCAACGCACCCTGCGCTTTCGGTCCTTTCGGGTCTGCATCGATGCTCTCCATGAATCGATTGAACGAATCCGCATCATACGACC
>JAYRTK010000104.1:0-10435 GCA_041919595.1 Lysobacteraceae bacterium | reverse complement strand
ACGCGACGATCAGCGGCCACGGCCCGCCGCTGGTCCTGATCCACGGCTGGGCGATGCATGGCGGCGTGTTCGCGCCGCTGGTCGAACGCCTGCGCGATCGCCACACCCTGTACCTGATCGATCTGCCGGGGCACGGCCTGAGTCGCGACGATGCCACTCCGCTCGCGTTCGACGCGGTCTGCGACGCGATCCAGGCGCAGGTGCCGGTCGCGCCCTGGATCGGCTGGTCGCTCGGCGGCATGTTCGCCCTGCATGCCGCGGCGCGCGATCCGCAGCGCGTGCCGGCGCTCGTCGCGCTGTGCAGCAGTCCGTGCTTCGTGCGCGGCGACGACTGGCGATACGGCGTCTCCGCGGCCATCTTCCGCGACTTCGCCGCCGGTCTGGCCGGCGACTATCGCGCCACGCTCGACCGCTTCGTCGCGCTCGAAGCCTTCGGTTCGGACCATGCGAAGGAAGAGATCCGCGAACTGCGCGGCGAACTGTTCGCGCGCGGCGAACCGGCGGCGCGCGTGCTGGTCGATGGTCTGCGCATCCTCGAAACCGCCGACCAGCGCCCCCTGCTGCCGCAGTTGCGCGTGCCGAGCCTGTGGATCGCCGGTCGTCGCGATCGTCTGGTCGACCCGCGCGCGATGCGCGAGGCCGCCGCGATCATCGAACAGGCCGGCCACGCACCGGCGCGCTTCGCGCAGATCGAGCATGCGGGACACGCGCCGTTCCTGACCCATGCGGACGAGGTGGTCGAACACCTGCTCGACTTCCTCCTGTCCGATACGTCCGGCGCGACGACGGACGCGGCATGAACGACCTGTTCGACGCCCGCCATGTCCGCCGCGCGTTCTCGCGCGCCTCCGCCAGCTACGACGATGCGGCGAAGCTGCAGCACGAAGTCGAATCGCGGCTGCTCGAATCGCTCGATTACTACGAGGAACACCGCGCACCCGACGCGAAGACCCCGGCGGTGGTCGTCGATCTCGGTTGCGGCCCGGGCAGCGCGGCGCGCGCGATGCAGCGGCGCTGGCCGAAGGCGCAGGTGCTCGCGCTGGATCTCGCGTTGCCGATGCTGCAGCGGCAACGCGATGAGGGTGGCCTCGCGCGGGCTCTCGCGCGGCGGCTCCCGGGCGTCGGCGCGCGCGTGCCCGCACGCATCTGCGCCGACGCGCGCGCGTTGCCGCTGGCCGAACACAGCGTCGATCTGCTGTTCTCCAACCTCTGTCTGCAATGGGTCGAGGATCTGCCGGCGGTGTTCGCCGGCTTCCGCCGCGCGCTGAAGCCGGGTGGCATGCTGGTGGTGTCGACCTTCGGCCCCGACACGCTCTACGAACTGCGCACGGCGTTCGCCCATGCCGATGCCGTGCCGCATGTCAGCCCGTTCGCGTCGATCGCGCAGTTCGGCGATGCGCTGATCGGCAGCGGATTCCGCAATCCGGTGCTCGATCGCGACGAACTGGTCACCCGCTACGACGATCTGCCCGCGCTGATGCGCGAACTGCGCGCGATCGGCGCCACGAATGCGCTGCGCGCGCGCCGTCACACCCTCACCGGCAAGGCTCGCTTCGCCGCCGCCGCGCGCGCGTACGACGAACAACGCATCGGCGATCACCTGCCCGCCACGTGGGAAATCATCACCGCCCTCGCCTGGGCGCCCGACCACGGCGTCCCGATCCGCGAAGGCGGCGAGGACATCGCGCGGTTTCCGGCGAGCGGGATTCCGGTGCGGCGGCGCTGAGCCGATCTCGTCCCGCGCGGGGCGCAACCGCCGAAGGCGATCGGCCGTGCAGGCCGCGATGCCACACGGTAGACGGTGACCGGATCGCTCAAGAACCGCTCGACTCGGTACCGCCGATTTCGCGAGAGCCAGAGCGCGTCATCCGCAAACAATCCCGAATTTCGTCCAACCCCCGCAGCCTGGCCCCCCCGAGTAAGCGTACCGCCGGATGCATGATCGACTTCGGATATCGGGGTCTGTCTACCGCGATAAAACATAGCGGGGTGTCATGCCGTATATTCCGACAAAATGACACCCGCTGACGGTCTGCGGCATCAGGAAAAACTTTGATTTCCATCGAAATTTTTCCGATTGACCGCCTCGGCGCGCCTGTGGCAGCCTCTGCGCTACACCCCACTTTGGGGTCTACTTGTAGTTAGCTTGCTAGGGAGGATTATGGACAAGCCATGGCTGAAGCAAAACATCGGCATCGCCCTGCTTGGAATCGTCGGAACTTTTGTTGCTCTTGTCCAAGGTAATTACTGGGCATTTGGCCATCCAATTTCCGTATACGTTGCCTTTGTTGGTCTACTCGTGATCGTGGGTATATCGTTCGGGTTCTACCGATTCATTGATCGCGTTGCCCTTCTATTGGCATACCTATGGGTGAGTTGGTCAATGGTCAAAAGCTTTGCGGCCATCTATCAACAGCTTGGTGTTTCAACTGGCAGCACCAATCCTGGCGACCCTCTATATATGAGCATCTGCATCTGGGCCCTCCTTGGATTTGAGGGTATTACACCGTCGGCGGCCGCCCGGGAGTGGGTGCAAGTTCAAGCAGTATTTGCCGTTGTCGGGAACGCTCTCATGGTTGCACTACTATTGCGTCTCCTCACACCAGGCCGCGACCTTATCCGTGGCGCAAGCTAACAATTCATTCAAGCCGAAGCCGCTTCGCGGCTCGGCTTAATTCAGGCGTTATACCCTTATGAAACCTCGCGTTTTCGTTGCCTCCTCCGTAGAAGGTCTTGCTGTTGCCTATGCAGTCCAAGAATGTCTTGAGTACGAGTGTGAAATCACAGTTTGGCCTCAAGGTGTTTTTGAGCTAAGCAAGACCACCATCGAGACACTCGATCAGCAGTCGACCAAGTTCGACGCAGCTGTATTTGTGTTTAGCCCAGACGATGAAGCAATCGTTCGGGGAACACAGAAACCAATGGTTCGAGACAATGTCATCTTCGAGCTTGGTCTCTTTATTGGACGTCTCGGAAGGGACAAGTGCTTTATCGTCAAACCCCGTGCATTCGACGCAGCGCACTTTCCGACGGACTTGCTCGGCGTAACACCCGGAACGTACGACGAGAATCGTACGGACGGGAACTGGGTCGCAGCTGTTGGTCCGTGTTGCAACAAGATCCGTCGCGCACTCGTCCAACCAAAGCCGACACCAACGCCTACTGCGACGCTTACGCCATCAGACAGTCTTGAGAAGATTCTGCTTAGCCAAGCATTTCGCTTGTTCTTCAATCCCCCGAAAATGTCTAAGAGAATGGTCTTCTCAGCAGATGGGGTCATCTCGGAGGGCAACAACAAGAACGAGCACGGGTGGCGCATAGTTGGGGACAAGCTTGAGCTATTGCAACTGGATGGTCGTGTTCACAGCCGATTCCGCTACGACAAGTCTGACAACACCTTCAAGCACACGAATGACGACGACACCCTTTCAATACGAAATCAGTTCATCGCGCCAGATGGACAGCCGAGAGGGGTATAACAATTCATTCAAGCCGACGCCGCTTCGCGGCGCGCCTTAATTCAAGGCCGTTGGGCGTGCCATGAAACAGTTGTCGCAGAACCTAAAAACAGCACTTCAAGAAGTTGGCGAGATTTCCGCACTTCTTTACCTACACCTCCTCATTGCTGACGAAGGCCTTGATGGGTGGAAGGTATTCAGAAATTATGCTGACGAAGGATGTGACCTTGTCATCATCGGGCATGACAGGCAGATCAACATCGAAGTTAAGACACGACAGACGATTGCTGTTGCTGGAGATGCGAATACCTGCCACTTCACAGTTACGGAAAAAGAACGTAACTCCTCACAGTTCGTCCTTGCATATTGGTTCAATAGAGCCACTTTTTTTATCGTACCAGCAGAAGATCTTCGGCCCGTTAGTAGCAACGGCACAACCCTCTATAAATTTGTTGCCCGATACTCTGAGCAAAACACTGATTATGCTGATGCATCCCGCCCATATGCGCATGACTGGGAGCGCATTAGGCAGGCAATCGCTGGGCACGCCTAACAATTCGTTCAAGCCGACCCCGCATCGTGACGTCGGCCACGTGCCTGCGCTACGCTAGCACGCGTCCGCCGCCCCGCTGCGGGGCGGCTTAACTCAAGCGTTGGGCGCTAATAGAGAATCTTCTGATGATCAAGTACATGCTAGCAACATGCGCACTGGCAGCCAGCACAGCCTATGCGGCCGATGGATTCGTTCCAGCTCCAGCGCCAAGAATCGTCGATGGCGAGATGGTTCAGATCGAACGTGAAATTTCTGGCCAAGAACAGATTATTCACATTGTTCGTAGCTCACCGGCTGACTTCCGACAGTTCGTCGGGGACTACCTCGTATCGCTGGAATGCTCCGGCAAACAGTTCTTCAAAGCAGATCTAAGTCCTCGTACCTCACCATTAAGTTCCAACAAAGAAGAATTGGTGTTTTTGACGCTTCCTGATGGGCAAGACTCCAACTGCGTCATGACTGTGATCGATCGGTCTAGCTATCCATGGAAGCGCTTGTTCAATGCGCCCATAAGCACAATTCCAAAGGTCCCGGGTTAGCGCCTAACAATTCGTGCATGGGCTCCCCGTGCAAGCGCCGCTCGTCGGTTGTGTGAAGATGCGGTAACGCTGACAACGAAAACGGTTGCATTCGCGTATCCGGCTTTTCGGTGAGCCCAGCGCGGATTGCGCGCCGGCTCTGGCCATGATGAAAGTCGCGAAGCGGTGCCTATCGTTCAAGCGACCTCGAAGGTCGAATTGCGGCTGTACATGTGAATGCCTGGCTTTGCCCGCTTCGGGACCGTGCCCGTTGTCATCAGTCCGCGTCTTCAACCACTCGCGATGGGTGTTGCGGTAAAGCGGTGAGCGATTCAACGAACACCTGGAAAACGCCGAACGCGAGAGGCGCTTGCGCTCCACGATGCGGCCACCGACATCGGCGAAGGCCAGCGCGAAGACATCCTTTGCAAGATCGATCGCGACAGTTGTAGCATCCATGGCGGCGGACTCCGGAAGCGGGCGTCCATATCATCATTCAGGCCGCCCCTGCATCGTGGCAGCAGGCACCGTGCATGCGCTACGCTGCACGCGCCCGCTGCCCCCCGCTGCGGGGCTGCTCAACTCAGGCGTCGGCACGCATGCAAACACCCTCGCAGACCGTCCCAGTGACAGTGAAAGTGCTTGCTGTTCTTATGACGCTGGTGGTCAGCGGAATCGGCGTGTTGGCCTTTGCAACACACTACGCGCCGGCGCGTTCAACGCGGTACGGCATTCTTCCCGCGCTGCAGGGCGCCCAGGCTGACGCATTCGGCGTCACGATCTTCTTTGCCGGACTTTTGCCGCTAGGTTTGCTGTTAGGTTCGGCCAAGCGGGCGGCTTGGTTCGGCTGCGTAGTTGGATTTCTAGTCTTGGCATCGCTCTTTATCGGTGCGCGCTAGCAATGCGTTCAAGCCGAGACCGCTTCGCGGTCTCGTGCGTGTCTCACTCGCCGGCTGCGAGGCGGCTTAACTCAGCAACTGTCTTGTGATTTGATCTTTCAGGCAGCGATGGTGTCAATAAACTGGGGCACCCACAACCCCGCCACGGCAATGCCGTTCTTCATGAATTGCTCCAATCCGCATCCTGACGGATCAACCGCAATCACCTCGCCCACGATGCATCCTCCCTTTCGGGCAGCCATCTTCGTTCGCACGATTCAGTCCAACTGCATCGCCAACACGATTCCCTTCAACCAGCGTTGCCCGAGGCGTTCGGCCAGTGCGACCAGATCCCGAGCCGATCCCGCGGCACGCGACCAACCACTGCCGAAGGCGGCGACGCGGGTTGTCCAGCGCCGGGCATCCTGATCGAGGATGGCCAGAATGGCCGGTGTGTCGCTCGCGATCCGTCCGCGCCTGCCCGGTGCGAGCATGCGTCCGGTCCAATCCAGCACGGACAGATAGTCGGCGACCGACAGGTCGAAGTTCGGGCGCAGATCGCCCGCGATGGGCATCAGCGGCCGGGTCAACGTTGCCGGATTCGACTTGGCCGCCTCGATGCGCGAACTGACGCTCGCATGCTCGGACGTCTCCAGATGCTCCGCGATCCCCGCCCGGATGGGATTGAGGTCGACGTAGGCCATGGCCGCCAGCACCGAGCGCTCGTCGCACAGCGCCTGGCATTTGTAGCGTCCTTCCCAGAAGCGACCCTTGCAGCCGTCCTCGCGATTTGCCCGGCGGGCGATCGGTTCGACCAGGCATCGCATCAACCAGGAGAGATTGCCGAGCCGTCGACGGATGAGATCCAGCCGCACCGGATCGGACATCAGTCGCCGGCACTTGCGTTCGATCGCGGCCTCGGTGTCTTCCCTGGGCGGAAACAGACGGACCCAGCGCGAAGCGATCTCGTCATCGCACCATGCCGTTGTGATGCCGGGATCGATCGCGATCACGAGATGCAGGTGATTGCTCATGATGGCATAGGCATGCACGGACACCGCGAAGCACTCGGCGACCAGATGGATCCGGGCTTTGATCCACGCCTTGCGGTGCTCGAACGAACATCCAGAATAGTGGTCCACTCCGCATAAGAATGCGCGCCGCACGCAGCGCTGGACACAGTGATAGGTGCCGGCGGTGTCCGGAGGTGCGATATGGGAGCGAGGGCGAGTCATGGGGTGATGATCGGCTGCCCGCAGGGAATGCGCTGTCGGAAAATGCCGCGGATCAGGGTCGGGAAATTCCGAATGGTGGGTGTCCCCTGTTGGACCCCTGTTGGACCCCATGGTGGGTGTCCCTGTTCGCGGATCGCGCGTGGTGTCATCCGACCTGCGCGATCCAGTCCTGCAGGTTGTAGTAGTTGGTGACCCGGGCGATCTTGCCGTCGCGCAGGTCGAAGAACGCGCCACCGGGCAACACGTAGGTCTGGCCCTTCGCCGGCGGCAGACCGTCGTCGTGGGCGAGATACTCGCCGTGGACCACGTATTCGGCCGCGGCCCGGGTGCCGTCCGGCGATGCCATGACCACGATGTCGCGGAGTTGTTCGCGATAACAGCGGTCCATGCGTGCCATGAACGCGGCGAAGGCCTCGCGGCCGGTTTCGCGCGCGCCCTGGTTGAGGTCGTGGGCCACGTCGTCGGTCAGCAGCGCGAGCATCGCGGCGCGGTCGCCGCGATTGAACGCGGCGTAGTAGTCGAGCACGAGCGTGGTGGCGCGATCGTGCGCGCGGGTGCCGTCGATGATCATCGGGACTCTGCCTGGCGGGTGGCCTCGTCCGCATCGGCGACGAGATCACGGTGGAAGAAATACACCTCGCCCAGCAGGAATCGCCAGCGGGTGCCGAAACTGCGGAAACGGCTCGTGGGGGTCGGCGAGCCGAGACATTCGAGCCCGATGTCGCGGCAGATGCGCAATGCGCGCGACATGTGCAGCGGGTCGCTGACCACGATCGCGCGCGCGAGTTTGCGGTGGCGCATCAGGTTTGCGGCCTGACCGAGGTTCTCGCGCGTGTTGCGGGACACCGTTTCGATCAGGATCGCGCGGTCGGGCACGTCGCGGCGGAGCGCGTAATTGCGGCCGACCTGCGATTCCGCGAAACGGGCGCCGCTGCCGCCGAAACCGCCGGTGAAGATCAGGGTCGGCGCCGCGCCGCGCTTGTACAGTGCGATGCCGTGGCGCAGTCGCTCCTCGAACACCGGCGACGGGCGCGCGTCGTAGGCCGCCGCGCCGAGCACGATGATCGCGTCGGCGCGCACCGTGTCGTCCGCGGCCTCGTCGCGACCGCCGACGTAGAGGATGTAGGCGGTCACCCCGCACAGCCACAGCAGGGCGAGCAGCAGCAGACGACGCAGCCAGCGGCCGCCGCGACGGCGACGCCGGCGTGGACCGCCGACGCGCTGGATCAACGGCGACGGCGCGCCGCGACTCACGCCGCGGCCTGCCACGGCAGGGTGTCGAGATCGACGTTGCCGCCCGACAGCACGATGCCCACGCGCCGCCCGGCGAAGCGTTCGCGATGGCGCAGCACCGCGGCGAAGCCGATCGCGCCGGACGGCTCCACCACCAGTTTCAGGCGCTCCCAGAGCAAGCGCATCGCAGCGACAGTGTCGTCGTCGTCGACCGCGAGCATGCCGTCGACATGCCGCTGCAGCAGGGTCAGCGTGCGTGGCGCGAGGTGGCCGCGCAAGCCGTCGCAGACGGTGCGCGGGGTCATGTCGGTGACGCAGTGGCCTGCCTGCAGCGAGGCGATGGCATCGGCGGCGCCGGCGGGTTCCGCGCCCAGCACCTCAATGTCCGGCATCAGCGTCTTCGCGACCAGTGAACAGCCCGAGAGCAGACCGCCGCCGCCGACCGGGGTCAGCAACGCATCCAGTGCGGGCGCGGCGCGCAGCAGTTCCAGCGCCACCGTGCCTTGGCCGGCGATCACATCGACGTCGTCGAACGGATGCACCAGATGCGCGCCGCTCTCCGCGCGCAGCGCCTCGACGGTGGCATTGCGCGCGGCCATGGTCGGCGCGCAGCGCACGATCCGCGCACCGTAACCGGCGATCGCCGCCAGTTTCACGGCTGGTGCCCCATCGGGCACCACCACGGTGGCGCAACTGCCGCGGAGCTGTGCGGCCAGCGCTACCGCGGCGCCGTGGTTGCCGGAGCTCTGGGTCAGGATGCCGCGCGTGGCGACCGCATCGTCCAGCGCGAAGATGGCATTGCACGCGCCGCGGAACTTGAACGCCCCGACCCGCTGCAGGTTCTCGCATTTGAAATGCAGTTCGCAGCCGGCGAGTGCATCGAGCGAATGCGACCGCAGCGTCGGCGTGCGCTGCGCGTGCGGTGCGATCCGCGCGGCGGCGGCGAGCACGTCGGAGAAGGCGGGCAGCGTCGGGACGGCGGCGGTCATCCCGACATCGTATCAGGCGCACATTGCGTGCCGGATGCACCGGCCGTGGCCAAGCGGATGCGGCGATGTGCCCCGATGCGTCTCGTGGACAAGCCCCGTCGACAAACAATGCGGCGCATGTCCCCCACTGTTGATGCGGGGCCTGCCGGAGGTGCATCCGTCGACATCCGGCATGCGCGATCGCCGCGATGGACCCGGAGGCGACGGGCCCGGATGCATCGGACCGGAACTGGTGTTTGCCGGCCATCGGAAGCGGAAGCGTGGGGGGATCCGGGACGTTCTGGCGATCACGTCGGCGATCGCCCCCGACGATCGCGCGATGCCGCGCTCCGCTTAAGGACGGGTTCAACGCGGCGGGCGGATGCTGCGAAGGCATGGCGGGTGGGTCCCGCCGCGTCATACAGGGGTCAGAGATGTTCCGTCCGGGTCTGCTTGCGACGCTCTCCGCGCTGATTCTGACCGGCTGCGTCAGTCCCTACGCCTATCGCGACGATGCGGGTGGCGACTACTACTATTCCGAGCCGCAGGTCGAGTATTACGACGTCTATGGCAGACCCTGGGGCACGATAGGCTATGGCTATCCCGGCGGCTGGTACGGCAGTTTCGGTTACCTCTACGGCCACCATCTGCCGTATTCGCGCTTCGGTTTCCCCTACGGCTATTACGGCGGGTATTACGGGTACCCCTACCATCCCTATTACGGGCCGCCGTACTTCCATCACCCCTATCCGCAGCATCGTCCCCCGCATCCGCCCGGTCCTCCGGGCAACACGCCGCGTCCGCCGCCGCCGGGCGGGCGTCCGGGCATCGGCGACCGGGATCATGATCGCGAGGGCGGTCCCTGGCGTCATCTGAACGAGCTGCCGCGACGCCGGATCGCCGTGCCGCAACCCGCCGTGCCCGGTGTGGTCGGCGACCCGCCACCCCGGGTTCCGCCGCCTCAGGGAGAGGGTCCGCGGCGCCCGCCGGTGCGGATGACGCAGCCCGCACAGGACGCATCGGGCGACGGCGAGCGCACGCGTCGGCCGCCGCCACGGCAGGCTCCGCAGCCGGCGATACCGGCAGAGCGCCCGCGCAGCGAAAGTCCGCGCCCCATGCCGCCTGCCGCCGGTCGAATGGAACGTCCGGAACGAGAATCCCGTCGCGATCCGACCCCCTGATAGCGCTTGCATCGTGTTCGAATTGGTCGCAAGCTAGCCACGCATGACCGGTTACGTCGGAATCCGACGTAACTCGGTAGGAATCGCCGACCCCGGCGGGGAAATCCGGATCCCCCCTGTTCCGCTCCCCGTCGGGCGTCGGCACCTCTCAAACGGCGCAGTGCGCCGTTTTTTTGTGCCCGCACGATCGCCGCGCTGGTCTTCGGAATCCCGAAGGCAAAAAAAGGGGCCGGATGTCCCCCGACATCCGACCCCTGGCTCCCTCAGTGCGCGCATGGCCAGCCCTGTTCCACCCCGGCCAGCGCTTTCGCGCCTGCCGCGCTGAGTGCCACTTGGGATAAGCAGGTTGCGTGCCAACTTTGTCCGGCACCGGGCTTCGACTCGCGCATACAATTGCGCCGACCGACGGGG
>JAYRTK010000103.1:0-10529 GCA_041919595.1 Lysobacteraceae bacterium | reverse complement strand
ACGATCGGAATCTGTTCGACTGGATGCAGCTGGAGACGACCAAGGCGACGTTCCCGACCTACCAGTTCAACTTCGATCTGCCCGACCACCCCTGCACGGTCGGCGTCAACGACTGTTACGCATGGGATCCGAGCTTCTATGATCCGGAGACGCTCCATGCGCTCGCGTCCAGCACCGGTGCGGGTCGCGAGATCGACATGCTCGACAACGATCTGAAGACGCCCTATTCGGACCAGTTCAGCATCGGCATGCGGAATCTGTTCGGTCTCTGGGGGCATACGTGGACGTCGTCGGTGACGCTGTCGAGAATCGAAAGCCATGACGGTTTCGCATTCCTGCTCGGCAATCGTCTGCCCACCGGCGACTTCTTCGCGCCCGGAACGACCTGGGGGGCGCCCTGGGGGGCTGGTGTGCCGGGATTCGGTGCGTTGATCCTGGGTACCAACGGGATCGAAACCCGCTCCAATGCGTTGCTGGTGAGCCTTGAAAAGCCCTTCACGAAGGAATCCGGGTGGGGCGCGACGCTCGCCTACACGTACACCGACGCCCGGGAGAATCGGCAGTTCGGCGAACACTATGCGCTGGATTACCCGAACGTGGACGATTTCGGCTGGAAGAAGGCCGGCGGCGTGGCACCACATCGTCTCGTGGCCACCGGCATCTATTCCCCGGTCAATGATCTGACCTTCTCGGCCAAACTGACGCTTGCATCCAATGCGCCGCGGTATGGCGTGAATTGCTTCGATGCGCCGTCCTGGGGCGATTGCGCGTTCGATCAGTACACGCCGGACGGTACCTTCGGCGAGCGATACTTCGATGTCGCGGTCGAAAAGCAGTGGGATACCGGAACGGACGTGAAGCTGCGTGTCCGCGCCGATATCTTCAATCTGTTCGACTGGACCAATTACACCGGGTACGACGACTGGTGGGGTGGTCCGGGGGACGCCAACCTGAACTTCGGCAAGGCGAACAGCGCGTCGTACAGAACCCGACAGTTCAAGTTGACCCTCGGTCTGGTCTGGTGATCGTGTGGCGCCGTCCGGAGTTCGCGGCCGGCGCGATCGAATGCCTGTGTGTGTGACCAATCCTGATTGCGAATGAGGCTGAAACTGCGTGCGAAGTCATGGTGTCGGAGGAACATTCATCCGCTTTGCCGCCGGGTTGGGGGCGTCCCTCTCTCTCGCCCTGTCCGTCGGTTGCCGCCACGCCTCCGAGGCGGCGCCGACCCTCCCGGCTTCTTCTTCCTCGTCCGCGCGGGCGCTGCCGTCGCAGCCGTTGCCCGAGGTGTTCGACGACATCGAACGTCGGACGTTCGATTATTTCTGGGAAACCACGGATGCGCGGACCGGGCTCGCGCCGGATCGTCATCCCTCGCGGCCGTTCTCCAGCATCGCGGCGATCGGTTTCGCGCTGACGGCCTATCCGATCGGCGCGGAGCGGGGCTGGATCACCCGCGGGCAGGCGGCCGAGCGCACGCTCGCCACACTGCGTTTCCTGCATGTTGCGCCGATGGGGCCGGAAGCCGCGGGGCGTTCGGGCCATCGCGGTTTCTACTACCACTTCCTCGACATGCGCAGCGGCCAGCGATTCGACAAATGGGTCGAACTGTCGAGCGTGGACACCGGCCTGATGATGATGGGCGTGCTGTTCGCGCAGAGTTATTACGACGGCGACGACGCGCGCGAACGCGAGATCCGCGGTCTCGCCGAGACGCTGTACGGCCGGGTGGAATGGGATTGGATGCGACCGCGCGCGCCGCTGATCTCGATGGGCTGGAATCCGGATACGCAGTCCTTCATCGATCACGACTGGAAGGGCTACAACGAAGCGATGCTGGTCTATGTGCTGGCGCTGGGCTCGCCCACGCATCCGGTGGAACCGGAGGCCTGGACCGCGTGGACCCGCAGCTACGGCCGCAACTGGGGCGAACTGCAGGGGCAGACGCATCTGCGCTTCGGCCCGCAGTTCGGCCATCAGTACAGTCACGTCTGGATCGATTTCCGCGGCATCCGTGACGACTACATGCGCGAACGCGGCTTCGATTATTTCGAGAACAGCCGGCGTGCGACGCTGGCGCAGCACGCGTACGCCGTGGCCAATCCGATGGGCTGGAAAGGCAACGACGGCAAGGTCGGGGGGCTGACCGCCAGCGATGGTCCGCAGGCGACGCGCCAGGCCTGGCGCGGCGAGCCGCGCGAATTCCGCGGCTACAGCGCACGCGGTCCCGGGCCGGTCGACGGCTTCGACGACGGTACGCTCGCACCGACGGCGGCGCTGGGTTCGCTGCCGTTCGCGCCGGAGGTGGTGATTCCCGCCGCCGAAGCGATGCGTACGCGCTATGGCGACGATCTCTACGGTCGCTACGGATTCCTCGATGCCTTCAATCCGAGTTTCGAATACGACGTGCCGCTGGTCACCGGCAAGATCGTGCCCGGCAAGGGCTGGTTCGCCAGCGATCATCTGGGGATCGACCAGGGGCCGATCCTCGCGATGATCGCGAATCATCGCGACGGTTTCGTCTGGCGCGTCATGAAGCGCAACCCGCACATCCGTCGTGGACTCGAACGCGCGGGTTTCCGCGGCGGTTGGCTGGAGGCGCCGGCCGCGCCGGCGCGCTGACGTCGACGCATGCGTGTCCTGATCGCGATCCTGTGCGTGGTGCTGGCGACGGCAGGATGCCGCCGCGCCGACGAGCGCACGACGATCCGCTTCTGGGCGATGGGCCGCGAGGCGGAAGTGGTCGGTGCGCTGATTCCGCAGTTCGAGCGCGAACACCCGGGGCTGCGGGTGGAACTGCAGCAGGTACCGTGGACGGCGGCGCACGAGAAGCTGCTCACCGCCTACGCCGCGGATGCGCTGCCGGACCTCTGCCAGCTCGGCAACACCTGGGTGCCGGAGTTCGCGGAGTTGAACGCGCTGGCGCCGCTGGAACCCTTCGTCCGCACGTCGAAGGTGGTGATGCCGGACGATTATTTCCCCGGCATCTGGGATACCAATGTCGTCGACGGCCGGCTCTACGGCGTGCCGTGGTACGTCGACACGCGATTGATCTTCTATCGCAAGGATCTGCTTGCCGCCGCCGGCTACGACGCGCCGCCGCGGACATGGGACGAATGGATGGCGGCGATGACCGCGGTCAAGCGTCAGCGCGGCGAGGATCGCTATGCGGTGCTGCTGCCGTTGAACGAGTTCGAGCAGTTGCTGTCGCTCGCGCTTCAGCAGGACGATCCGTTGCTGCGCGACGGGCAGGGCAACCTCGACAGTCCGGGGTTCCGTCGCGCGCTGGCGTTCTACGCCGGCATGTTCGAGGCCGATCTGGCGCCGCCCATGTCGGAGACCCAGATCTCCAATGTCTGGGACGAATTCTTCAACGGCCTGTTCGTGTTCTATGTCTCCGGGCCGTGGAATATCCGCGAGTTCAGGAAGCGCGCACCGAAAGGGCTGGAGGACGCGTGGGGCACCGCGCCGCTGCCCGGTCCGACCGGCCCGGGTGCGGGTATCGCCGGTGGCACCAGCCTGGTGCTGTTCCGCAATTCGCCGCGCAAGCGCGAGGCCTGGGCGTTCGTCGAATTCCTGTCGCGGCCCGAGATCCAGCAGAAGTTCCATGCCGAGATCGGCGATCTGCCGCCGCGGCGCAGCACCTGGGAGCATCCGTCGCTGCGCGCGGATCCCTATGCCGCGGCGTTCCGCGACCAGCTCGAACGGGTGAAGCCCACGCCGAAGGTGCTGGAGTGGGAGCGCATCGTGCAGGAAATGCGGCTCGCCAGCGAGCGCGTGGTGCGCGGCGGGCAGTCGCAGGACGCCGCCGTGCGCCGGCTCGATGCGAGTGTCGACGCCATGCTCGAAAAGCGGCGCTGGGTCGAAGCGCGACGCGCCGCGCGCGCAGAGGAGGCGCCGTGAAGCGCTCGCTCGTCGCATGGACCTTCGTCGGCCCGGCGCTGGCCGTCCTCGCCGTGTTCTTCGGTCTGCCGGTGTTGGCGGCGCTGCTGCTGAGTCTCAGCGATTTCGATCTGTACGCGCTGGCGGACTGGGACAATCTCCGTTTCGTCGGTCTCGACAACTATTTCGAGCTGCTGCAGACGCCGCTGTTCTGGAGATCGCTGGGCAACACCTTCTATTTCGTGCTGGTCGGCGTGCCGCTGTCGATCGCGGTGTCGCTGGGCGCCGCGCTGTTGTTGAACGCGCCGGTGACGCGCTTCCGCGCGTTCTTCCGCACCGCGCTGTTCGCGCCGGTGGTCACCACGCTGGTCGCGGTGGCGGTGATCTGGCGCTACCTGTTCCACACCAGCTATGGCCTCGTGAACTGGGCGCTGGGACTCATCGGCATCGCGCCGGTGGACTGGCTGGGTGATCCGGACTGGGCGATGCCCACGATCATTCTGCTCGCGGTGTGGAAGAACTTCGGCTACAACATGGTGATCTTCCTCGCGGGGCTGCAGGCGATCCCGCAGGATCTCTACGAAGCCGCGCGCATCGACGGCGCCTCGCGGCGCCGGCAGTTCTGGCACATCACGCTGCCGATGCTTGGGCCGGTGCTGATGGTCATCGGCGTGATCACGGTCGCCGGTTATTTCCAGTTGTTCGCGGAGCCGTACGTGATGACCCGCGGCGACCCGCTGCAGAGCACGGTCAGCGTGCTGTATTTCATGTTCGAGGAAGGCTTCCGCTGGTGGAATCTCGGTCGCGCGTCGGCGGTGGCGTTCCTGCTCTTCCTGATCATCTTCGCGATCACCACGCTGATGATGCGGCTGGGCCGCAGGAAGGGACTGGTATGAGCGCCGCCAATGGTCGCGTGGTCGGCGACTCGCGCATGCATACGTGGCTGATCCATGCCGGGCTGCTCGCGCTGACCCTGCTGAGCCTCGCGCCGCTGCTGTGGATGCTGTCGGTCTCGTTCATGCCGACCGGCGGCGCCAGCCGCTTTCCGCCGCCGCTGCTGCCATCGGCGCCGACGCTGGACAATTACCGCGCGTTGTTCGAACGCATTGGCATGGGCGGCTACTTCCTCAACAGCGTGCTGGTCTCGACCGCGATGACGTTGCTGTCGCTGTTGATCAACGCGATGGCCGGATACGCTTTCGCCAAGCTGCGCTTCGCCGGGCGCGAGCGCATCTTCAAGGTCCTGCTGGCGGCGCTGGTGATTCCGTCCCAGGTGGCGATGTTACCGCTGTTCCTGATGCTGAAGCAGATGGGGATGGTGAACAGTTATGCCGGTGTGATCGTGCCTGGGCTTGCTTCTATCTTCAGCATTTTCCTGGTGCGCCAGTACGCGCGCTCGATTCCGGACGAACTTATCGAGGCCGCGCGCATCGACGGGGCGGGCGAGTGGCGGATCTTCGCTTCGATCGTGCTGCCGATGCTCAAGCCGGTGCTGGTGACCCTGGCCATCTTCACCTTCATGGGCAGCTGGAACGATTTCATGTGGCCGCTGATCGTGCTCACCGATCAATCGAACTATACCCTGCCGGTCGCGCTGGCTTCACTCTCGCGCGAACACATCCAGGACGTCGAGATGATGATGGCCGGTGCGGTGCTGACGGTGCTGCCGGTGCTGCTGCTGTTCCTGATGCTGCAGCGTTATTACATCCAGGGCCTCCTGCTGGGGAGCGTGAAAGGGTGAGCGGCCACGCTTGCGCGCCACTGTCGCGCGTGGCCGCGAACGCCCGTGCATGGATGCACGGGCCGGGTCATCCGTAGCCCATGACGTTGCGCTATGGATGGCATCCATGCTCTCGCTTCGCTACACGACACCGAGCCCCCCCCATGCGAAACCCGCTGCATTTCCTTCTGATCTCCTGCCTCTTGGCGATCCCACTCGCCCACGCGGACGACAGCATCATCCTCGATACCTTCGACGACCCCGCGCAGTGGCGCGTCATCGCCTCCACTCAGGTGAACGGTACCCTCCGCACCGACGACGGCGCCCTCTGTCTCGACTACGACTTCAACGGTGTCTCCGGCTATGTCGGCCTCCAGCGCGACATCGCCATCGACTATCCGGAGAACTATCGGTTCGACTTCAAAATCCGCGGGGAGTCGCCGGCGAACGATCTGCAGTTCAAGCTCATCGATGTCAGCGGCGACAACGTCTGGTGGGTGAATCGCCCGCGCTATGCGTTTCCGCAGGCGTGGACGCCGGTGCGTTACAAACGCCGGCACATCGGCAAGGCCTGGGGGCCGGGCACCGATCCCGCACTGCGCGCCAGCGCGAAACTCGAATTCACGCTCAACAACAGCGCCGGCGGCCAAGGTCGCGTCTGTTTCGACGATCTGCGCTTCACCGCGCTGCCGCCGGATGCGGCCGAGCCGAAGATCGCATCGGCGCGCGCGACGGCCGCCGGCCGCGATGCGGCGAAGGCCGTCGATGGCGATCCGGCCACGGCGTGGCGCGTGCGTGGCCGACAGCGGCTGTCGCTGGATCTCGGCGCGCCCACCGAATTCGGCGGCCTGCGCCTGGACTGGGCAGATGGCGCGCAGCCGGCCGCCTACGCGGTGCTCGCCTCGGACGACGGTCGCGTCTGGCGCACGTTGCGCGAGGTCGCCGGCAGCGACGGTGGCCGCGACTGGATCGCATTGCCGGAATCCGAGGCGCGCCATCTCGCGATCGAACTCCGCGGCGACGATGCGCAAACAACGGCACTCGCCGAGGTCGGCGTCGAACCGCTCGCGTTCGCGGCCGCGCCGAACGATTTCGTCGCTTCGGTGGCGAAGGATCAGCCGCGTGGCCGCTTCCCGCGCGGATTCAGCGGCGAACAGGCGTACTGGACGATCCTTGGCGTCGACGGCGGTCTCGAACAGGGGTTGATCGGCGAGGACGGCGCGATCGAGGTCGCCAAGGGCGGTTTCAGCATCGAGCCGTTTTTGCGGGTCGACGACGCATCGTTGAGTTGGGCCGATGTCCGGGCCTCGCAGTCGCTGCAGGACGGCTATCTGCCGATCCCGAGCGTCGACTGGTCGCATCCCGACGCGCAACTGCGCACGACCGCATTCGTCGACCGCGATGCGTCCGGCCGGCGCACGCAGATCGTCGCGCGCTACGTGCTGTGCAACCCGGGGCGCAGCGCGCGCGATTACACGCTGGCGCTCGCGGTGCAGCCGTTCCAGGTGAATCCGCCGAGCCAGTTCCTCAACACCACTAGTGGCGTCAGTCGGATCGCTTCGCTGGCGTTCGCGCAGGATGGTGTCGTACGCGTGGACGGCCGCCCCCGCGTGTATGCGCAGCGCGCGCCAGACGCTGCATTCGCGACGTCGTTCGATGCCGGTATGGCCGCCGCGCATCTGGCGTCCGCGCGTCTGCCGTCGACGCAGGCCATCGACGACCCGACGGGTCTGGCCTCGGGCGCGATGCTGTATCGATGGCGACTCGCGCCGGGCGAATCGCGCGAGGTCGCCGTCGTGATTCCGATGTCGGGCGAGCCGTTCTGCGAGAACGATGCCTGCGCCGCGGAGCAGCGTCAGTCGGTCGTGGCCGGGCGCTGGCGCGCGAAGCTCGATGGCGTGCGTTTCGTCGTGCCCGAGGAAGGCCGGCCGCTGGTCGACACCCTGCGGACATCGCTCGCGCATCAGCTGATCTCGCGCATCGGCTCGCGGCTGCAGCCGGGCACGCGCTCGTACGCGCGGAGTTGGATCCGCGACGGCGCGATGATCGCCGAGGGGCTGCTGCGGATGGGGCGCGAAGATGCGGTGCGCGAATACCTCGACTGGTATGCGCCGTTCCAGTTCGAGAGCGGCAAGGTGCCCTGCTGCGTCGACGACCGCGGCAGCGATCCGGTGCCGGAGAATGACAGTCATGGCGAACTGATCTTCGCCATCGCCGACTATGCCCGCCACACCGGCGACGATGCCTTCCTGCGCCGGATGTGGCCGCATGTCCGCGGCGCGTTCGGCTACATGGAAACGCTGCGCGCCAGCGAGCGCACCGAGGCCAACCGCGCGCGCGATCCCGCGTTCTACGGGATGATGCCGGTCTCGATCAGTCATGAAGGCTATTCGGCCAAGCCGATGCATTCGTACTGGGATAATTTCTGGGCGTTGCGGGGTTACAAGGATGCGGTGTGGATCGCCGAGCGTCTCGGCGAGCGCGATGAGGCCGCGCGCATGGCTGCGGCCCGTGACGAATTCCGCGCCGATCTCGACGCTTCGTTGCGCGCGGCGACCGCGCGTCACGGCATCGATTACCTGCCGGGTGCCGCGGAGTTGGGCGATTTCGACCCGACCTCGACCACGATCGCGCTGGCGCCGGGCGGCGAACAGCATCGCCTGCCGCAGGATCTTCTGCGCAACACCTTCGAGCGCTATTGGCGCGAGTTCGAGCAGCGCCGCGATGGCAAGCGTGCGTGGAAGGATTACACGCCCTACGAATGGCGCAACGTCGGCGCGTTCGTGCGTCTTGGCTGGCGCGAGCGCGCCTGGGATGCGCTGAGTTTCTTCTTCGACGATCGCGCGCCGCGCGGCTGGAACCAGTGGGGCGAAGTGGCCTCCCGCACGCCGCGCAAGCCGTTCTTCCTCGGCGATCTGCCGCACGCGTGGGTGGCCTCGGATTTCATGCGTTCGGCGCTCGACATGTTCGCGTATCACCGCGAAGCCGACGACCGGCTGGTGATCGCCGCCGGGATTCCGGCCCCGTGGCTGGCGGGCGAGGGCGTCGCGATCGACGGCCTGCGCACGCCGCAGGGGACGTTCGGCTACGCATTGCGTCACGATGCGCAGCGGTTGACGCTGGTGTTCGATGACGACGTCGCATTGCCGACGGGGGGCGCGGCCTTGCCGTGGCCGTTCGAGGGTATCCGCCCCGGGCGCACCACCATCGACGGCGAATCGGCACCGTGGCACGACGGCGAACTGCGGATTCCGCCGGGCGCGCGCCGCGTGGAGGTGGCGCTGGAGTGAAAAAAGCCCCGACGACCGGGTCGTCGGGGCACGCAGTCCCAAGGAGGGGGAGGGGGACGTGCTGGAAAACGTTCAGTAGGGCGAGGGCTCCGCGAGCTTGCGGCCGTGGCTGGCGATCACGTCCGAATACCAGCGCGCACTGTCTTTCGGCGTGCGTTCCTGGGTGCCGTAGTTCACGTGGACGATGCCGAAGCGCTTGGAATAGCCGAGCGACCATTCGAGATTGTCCAGCAGCGACCACACCATGTAGCCGCGGATGTCCACGCCGGCGTCGATGGCATCGTGGATCGCGCGCAGATGCTTGTGCAGATAGTTGATCCGCAGCGGATCGCAGACGTGGCCGTTCTCGGCCACCGGCGGGTCGAAGAACGCCGCGCCGTTCTCGGTGATGTAGACGGGCAGATCGCCGTAGGTGTTCTTGAACCACAGCAGCAGATCGGTGAGGCCCTGCGGGAACACTTCCCAGCCGGTCTCGCTGTACGTGGCCAGCGGCTGGCGCACCGCACCGGCCTTCAGCGGGTAGCTGTCGTTGGCCTGGGTGACGCTGCGGGTGTAGTAGTTGATGCCGACGAAATCCAGCGGCTGCACGATCAGCCTGAAGTCTTCCGGATCGAAATCCGGCCAAGCGTCGCCGAAGATCTCCTTCAGCTCCGGCGGATAGCGGCCGAGCAGGGCCGGGTGCAGGTACTGCTCGTTCATGTAGGCGTGCGCGCGCTGCGTGGCGGCGGCATCGGCAGCGCTGTCGCTGGCGGGATATTTCGGCTCGATGTTCACCACCAGGCCGATCTCGTGCTTGCCCTCGGCGCGATACGCCTGCACCGCGGCGCCGTGGGCGCGCATCAGGTTGTGGCTGGCGATCGGCGCTTCGTATTTGCTGCGATGCCCGGGCGCGAGCGCGCCGTGCAGATAGCCGCCGTCGGTGATCACCCACGGCTCGTTGAGCGTCACCCACTTCTTCACCCGGCCGTCGAGCGCGCGATACAGCACGCGGCCGTACTCGGCGAACCAGTCGGCGCAGTCGCGGTTGAGCCAGCCGCCCTTGTCGTCCAGCGCCGCCGGCAGGTCCCAGTGATAGAGGGTCAGCAGCGGCTCGATGCCGTTTTCCAGCAGGGCGTCGACCAGACGCGAATAGAAATCGAGACCGGCCTGGTTCACCCGCCCGGTGCCCTCCGGCAGGATCCGCGACCAGGAGACGCTGAAGCGGTAGGCCTGCAGGCCCAGATCCCGCATCAGCTTCACGTCGTCCTTCCAGCGCCGGTAGTGGTCGCAGGCGATGTCGCCGTTGTCGCCGTTCAGGGTCATGCCGGGGGTGTGGGCGAAGCGGGTCCAGATGCTCGGGCCCGCGCCGTCCGCCATCGGCGACCCTTCGATCTGGTGCGCGGCGGTCGCGGCCCCCCACAGGAAGCCCCTCGGAAACAGATAGGTCGGGTCGGCGGACTGGGGCATGACGGGGTTCCTCGGACGGCCCTTCGATGGCATCATGTAAACGGTTACATGAAGACTACAGCAAGCTCCGGGCGACGCAAACCCTCTCCGCGACCGGTCGTCGCGGAGCTGTGACGCAGACCCCTCACGAGGACGGAAGATGGCGACTGTCGCGCTCGATCGGCTCCGCAAGGTCTACCCGGACGGACACGTCG
>JAYRTK010000102.1:0-10559 GCA_041919595.1 Lysobacteraceae bacterium | reverse complement strand
CCCCTGCTCGGGACCGGATTCGCCGCCGCGCTGCGACGCTTCCGCGCGCGTGGGCTCGCGGCGGACGCCCGCGTGCTGCCGGCGCGGGCGACGGTGTACGCGATGGGCGTGCGCTGGGACGACACGGCCGTGGGGTTCCGGCTGTCGCCGCTGAACGCCCTGCGCTGGAGCCCGTATCCGCAGCCGCTGGAATTGCCGCCGGACACCCGGACCGCGATGACCGCGCCGACGATGCTCGGCACGATCGAATTCTCGTCGTTCGCCGAGACCGTGTTCGAGGCCGAGCTGCCGGTGATCGCCGACGGCGACGTCGATGCCGTGGTCTTCTGGTACACGCTGGATCTCGGTGTCGCGATCGTCCACAACGCACCGCCGGAGCTCCAGGCCGACGGCGAACGGCTGCGCTGCCTCCGCGCCGCGGTGCAATACACCGATGCGTTGCCGGTGCGCGTGGGCGAACGGTTGCGGGTGAGTGCGCAGGTGGGCGAGTACGGGCTGCGGATCGCCACCCGGCCGCCCGTCACCGCCTCGCGGACGCATGCCGTGCCGGCGTGGTATCTGGCGCGCCAGTTCGATCGCGTCCGCAACGACGCTTACCGCGAAGCGATCGTCGAGGCGGTCGCGCAGACGCGCCCCGGTCTCGCGCTGGAACTCGGCGCGGGCTGCGGCTTGCTCTCGATGATGGCGGCACAGGCCGGCGCGGAACACGCGATCGCCTGCGAGGCGCATCCGGCGCTGCGCGCCGCGGGCGAGGAGATCGTCGCCCTGAACGGGTTCGCCGGGCGGATCGCCTTCGCCGGCAAGGACAGCCGGCAGCTGGAGATTCCCGGCGATCTGCCGCAACGCGCGGATCTCGCCCTGTTCGAGATGTTCGATTGCAGCCTGATCGGCGAAGGCGTGCTGCATTTCCTCGCCCATGCGCGCGAGCATCTGCTGGCCGCGGGCGCGCGGTGTCTGCCGATGGCGGGCACGATCCGGGCGATGCTGATCGAATGCCGTCTGGACCGCATCCGCGATGTCGACGTCAATCTGCTCAACCCGTACCGCTTCGCGACCGCATTCACCAATGTCGATGCGACGACCCTGGACTATCGCCCGCTGTGCGCGCCGTTCGACGTGTTCGCGTTCGACTTCGCGATCGCCGATCCGACGCCGCAGGAGCGCGAATTCGCGCTGCCCGCGCTCGTCGATGGCGCCGCGGGCGCGGTGCTGTTCTGGTTCGATCTGCGCCTCGATGCGGAGCGCACGCTGTCGAACGCGCCCGGCGACGCGGGGGGCGCCCACTGGAAGCAGGGACTGCAGTGGCTGCCGGAGGCGCGGGTCTCCGCGGCCTCGACCCTGCCGCTGGTCGCCAGGCACAACGGCAGCAGCCTGAAGTTCCAGTGGAAGCAGGACGCGCTGCCGCCGGAGGCGTTTTCGAAACTGCCGCTGTTCGACCCGCGGTGGCTGGCCGCCACCGGCGAACTGGAGCATCGCACCCGTGGCCTGCTGCAGCACTGCATGCAGCATCCGACCGAATACGCCAAGGTCGCCGAGCTGGCCAAACGCTTCGCGATCGAACCGGCGGCGCACGGCATCGACCCGGCGATCGCCCAGCGTTTCTTTTCCGCCTTCCTCGGCCTGTAGCGGCCAGGTCCCGGGCCGGCCGTCCGGCCGGTTGCGGTCATGGTTGCGGCCGGGTCGCGCATATCGGTCCGCACGGCGGCCCGGGCACACTGCGATCACGGTGTCGCAACGGATGAGCCGACCCTGCGCGAGGATGGCGATGGTGCGCGCACTCGGTACGGTGCAGTACGGACGCCCTGTGAATCAATCGCTTGCGCGCAACTCGACCCGCCCCGGCGGCGGGAGCAGCCCTTGACGGCCGCACCACCGGCCGGCAGCATAACTCGGGGCAGGACTTGCCCAGTAGTACTCAGGAGTTGTTTTTTGGAAGCCGTGCTCAAGGTATGCGGAGTCAGTGAGCCCAAGACAACGTGTGACCCCTTGCGGAACAGCCGTTCACGGCGCTGACGTCGCAAGGCAGGGGGCAGGAGTTGTTCGCGCGCACGATCAATTCGGCGGTGGCATGCTGCGCGGTTGAATCCGCGGCAGGGCCACGCCGGACCATGAACGAGACCGTCCCTGCGGTGCCTTCGGGCGCTGCGGCCGGCGCTCCGGGACCGTACCTGCGGGGTTTTGAGCCGGCGCACTGCGTGGCCATCCGCCCCTTCCGATGTTGTCGGTGCCCGCGTGCGTCGTCCCCCCGTGTGCGCTTCCGGAAGGACGCGATCCATCCCGCGCGATCGAACGACCGTGAGTGCCCGCCGGCGTTTCTCCCGCACCCTCCGCAGTACCGTTCGCTTCTCCGCCAAGTCGTTGCTCGCCCGGACCGTCGTCCAGGCGCCGTGCAGACCGTACCCGTGACACC
Source organism: Lysobacteraceae bacterium (assembly GCA_041919595.1). Lineage (GTDB taxonomy): Bacteria > Pseudomonadota > Gammaproteobacteria > Xanthomonadales > Xanthomonadaceae > Lysobacter_I. The sequence continues at coordinate 8,149 of JAYRTK010000102.1, read as the reverse complement.
GCATCCCACGCGCCTTCGTCCGATCGGCCGCCCTGTTGCCGGTCCGGTCGCCGGGGCGATCCCGTTTCTACCCGTTTTCCGCTTAGACAGCAGATCGTCACGATCCCGGAACCAGTCGGATGCGAGCCCCTGCCCGCAAACCGCGATCCAACGGACCGACACCGTTCTCCGCTGAAACGACGCACGACCCCACCACTGAACGAATCCGCGCGATTCGAGACAGGACGTACAGAGGCTCCGCATGACGCATCAGGAATTGCTCCGCGAGTTGACCGAGTCCTATCTCAAGGCGCTGATCGCCGACGTGTCGGAGTCGCTGGGTGCGGATTTCGACACCTTCGCGCCGTTCGGCGAGCTGGGCATCAACTCGTTCTACGTCCTGAAGATCATCAAGAAGCTCGAAGCGGATTTCGGCACCCTGCCGAAGAGCCTGCTGTTCGAGAACTTCAACATCAACGATCTCGCCGGGTATTTCGTCGGTCGCCACGCGTCGACCCTGGAAACGATGTTCGCGAAGGAATTGCAGGGCACCGGGCGCAGTCCGTCGGCGGCGTCCGTCGCGCCCGAGGTGCGGGCCGCGCCCGCGCCCGTCGCACCGTCGCCGCCCGTTGTGCCGGCGGCCGCACCGGTGGTCGGGGTGACCGCAGCGCCGCTCGCGCCCACGACCGCGCCGCTGCGCATCGCCGAAGCGGACGCCTATGCCGATCCGGTGCTCGGCGAGCGGCTGCGGTCGCTGTTCGCGGACCACCGGATCGAGGGGTGCGTCTCGCGCGGCACGCGCAGGATCGCGCCGAATCTGTTCATCGGCAGCGAGCGCAGGGGGTTCTTCAACTACAGTCGCAATCGCGACCTGCTGCTGGTCTACGGCTACACCGGGCCGCGCGATTATCTGCCCACGCTCGTGGGCGAGCTCCAGCGCGACTGCGCCGCGCGCGGCCTGCAGCTCCATCTGCTCTGCGACGAACCGCTTCCGCCGGTGGACGGCGTCGAATACACCGCCACTCCGTTCGGCGTGCTGCAGCGGATCGTCGATCTGCAGCATTTCTCGCTCGAAGGCGGGGCGATGCGGCGCCTGCGCTACCAGGTCGCCAAGTTCGCCAAGGCCGGCGATGCGCAGACGGTGGAATACCGGTGCGGCAGCGATCCCGAGACCGACCGTGCGATCGCCGATCTCATCGATCGCTGGTGCGCGCCGAGGACGATGGTCAATCCGTTGATCCACGACGTCCGTGCGGACATCCTCTCCGGCACGCTCGGTCCCGGCCACCGCTTGTTCATCACCCGTCTCGACGGCGTGCTGCAGAACGCGATCCTGATCACCGAAATGTCGGGTGCGCTCAACGGCCATTTGATGGACCTCGAGTTCTATCCGCCGGAGATGCCGCTGGGCGGTCTCGAATTCGCGATCGTCAACATGATCGGCATCCTCGCCGCGGAAGGTTGCGGGATGCTCAGTCTCGGCGGCACTTACGGCTGCAAGCTCGAGGATTCGTCGCATGCCGATCCGCAGCTCGACCGGATCCTCGAAGAGCTGCGCGAGCAGAACATCTTCAACGACGCCGGCAACCTCCAGTTCAAGAACAAGTTCCGCCCGGAAAATCACACGATCTATCTGTGTCGCGCCGCCGGTACCGCCGGCGCCGAGCACGTGATCGACATCATCATGATGATCGCGGATCCGGTGAAGGCGCAGGTCGCGGAGACCTTCGACGCGGTCGTGCCGTCGATTGCGCCGGTGGCGACGGCCTTCGCGCCGGTCGACGATGACGCGCGCGTCGCCATCGCCGGCGAGCCGCGCTCGCGCCTGCTCGCCGAGGCCGGATTCAATCCGCTCAACCTCGCGCATCCGGATGTCGAGTTCGATCTCAAGACCGATTCCTGGGCGCAGCTGGAGACCGCTTCGATCGAGGTCCAGCTCCGCCAGCTGCACGCGCAGCTGCAGCAGCCCGCGCATCTGGAGGAGGCGCTGCGCAGCGTGTTCCCGTTCGCGCACTGTCTGATCACCGATTCCGGAAAATCCGCCGAGAACGCGTTCTTCAGGGCCTGGCCGAAGAAGGGCGTGGTGCTGCAGAACCTGCTGTTCCCGAGCACGATCTTCCATCAGATCGACAAGGGCTTCACCCTCCGCGAGATTCCCTGCGCCGCCGCGCTGCATCCCGGGTCGGACGACCCGTGGAAGGGCGAACTGTCGATCGAGTTGCTGCGCGCCGAACTGGCGCGCGATCCGGACGCGATCGCGATGGTCTGCATCGAGATCGCCGACAACGCCGTCGGCGGCGCGCCGGTCTCGGTCCGTCATCTGCGCGAGGTCCGGGCGTTGCTCGCGGATCGCGCGATCCCGCTGGTGCTGGATGTCACCCGCATCGTCGAGAACGCCCGTCTGGTCGTCGAACAGGAGCCGGAATTCGCCGGTCGCAGCGTGTGGACGGTGGTCCGCGAGATCCTGTCCTGCGCCGATGCCGTGATCGGCAGCCTGACCAAGGATTTCTGCGTCAAGAAGGGCGGCATCGTCGCCACCGGCGACGCCCGCCTGTTCCGCAGCCTGCAGGAGGTCCAGCAGGCCGAGGGCGGTGCGCTCGATGCGATCGACCAGAAGCTGATCGCGCTGTCGCTGCAGAACCGCAACCGGATCGAAAGCCGGGTGCTGCGCCGGATCGACGAAGTGCGTCAGCTCGGTCGCGCGCTGCAGGCGCAGGGCGTGCCCGTGGCGTCGCCGATCGGCGGTCATTGCGTGCTGGTCGACGTCAAGCGGATCCCGGAATTCCGCGACCTGGCGCATCCGGTGGCGTCCTTCCTCGCCTGGATGTACCTCGAAGGCGGCGTGCGCGCCGGCGCGCACAGCGTCGGCATGCAGCAGCGGACCGCGATCAACGACATGGTCCGGCTCGCGATTCCGGTCGGTCTTCGCCAGGGCGAAGTCGATGAACTCATCGATCGCCTGGTGCGGATGTTCGAACACAAGCGCAACCTCCCCGATCTCGTGCCGGAGCCCGGTGCGCAGACGACCGGCAATCTCCAGTTGCGCTACCGGTTGAAGGGCTATCGCCATCTGGCCGGCACGCTGACGACGCTGTCCCGGGAGCCCGATGCCGTCGCGGCGGTGCCGGTCGCGGCCGCACCCGCCGCGCTGCCGTCCGACGTGACCGCCACCGTGATGCCCGCAGCGGCGTCCGGGCCGGCGTCCGGGGCCGTTTCCGCGCCGGCGGCTTCCGCACCGATCGAAGTGGTCCGTCGACCGCAGCGCAGCCAGGACGTGGCCATCGTCGGCATGGCCGGGCGCTATCCCGGGGCGCAGAACCAGCCGGAATTCTGGGACAACCTCAGCCGTGGCCGCGACTGCATCGGCGATCTGCCGGCCGATCGGCTCGAACGCCGTCTCCGCCACGAAGACGCGCTGAAGTATCGCGGCGGCTTCATCGACGGCATCGACCGCTTCGATTCGCTGTTCTTCAACATTTCGCCGCGCGAAGCGGAGATGCTCGACCCGCAGGAGCGTCTGTTCCTGGAAGTCGCGTGGGAAGCGATCGAGGATGCCGGTTATTACCCGGAACTGCTCGCGCAGGAAGACGCATCGCGCAACATCGGCGTGTTCGTCGGCGCGGTCTGGGCGATGTACCAGATGTTCGGGGTCGAGGAGCGGCATGCCGGCAACAAGCTGACGCCGAACTCCTTCCTGTGGAGCGTCGCCAACCGCGTCTCCTACTGGATGAATTTCTCGGGTCCGAGCCTCACCCTCGACACCGCCTGTTCGTCCAGTCTCACCGCGGCCTATCTCGCCTGCGAGGCGATCATCAACGGCGAATGCGCGGGCGCGATCGTCGGTGGCGTCAATCTGGATCTGCACCAGGCCAAGTACGACATCAACTTCAACGGCGGGGCGCTGTCGTCCGACGGGTTCTGCCGCAGTTTCGGCAAGGGCGCCAACGGCTACGTGGCCGGCGAAGGCGTCGGTGCGCTGTTCCTCAGGCCGCTGGAACGCGCGATCGCCGACGGCGACCACATCTACGGCGTCATCAAGAGCGCGGTGGTCAATCACGGCGGCCGCACCAGCGGCTATACCGTGCCCAATCCGAAGGCGCAGTCGAACCTGATTTCGGCCGCGCTCGACAAGGCGGGCATCGACGCGCGCACCATCGGTTACATCGAGGCGCACGGTACCGGCACCGAACTGGGCGATCCGATCGAGATCACCGGCCTCGACAACGTGTTCAAGGCGCATGGCGTCGCGAACGGCAGCTGTGCGATCGGCTCGGTCAAGAGCAACATCGGCCACCTGGAAGCCGCGGCCGGCGTGGTCGGCATCGCCAAGGTGCTGCTGCAGATGAAGCACCGCCGGCTGGTGCCGTCGCTGCATTCGGCAGAACTCAACGAATTCATCGACTTCGCCGATTCGTCGTTCCGCGTCCAGCAGACGCTGGAGGAATGGGTGCCGAAGGTGGTGGATGGCGTGCGCTATCCGCTGCGCGCGGGGATCAGTTCGTTCGGGGCCGGCGGCTCCAACGCGCACCTGATCATCGAGCATCACGAAGCGCCGGCGCGCACCGTCGAGGCCGGATCGCGCGAGCACATCTTCCCGCTGTCGGCGCGCACCGAAGACCAGCTGCGCGAGGTCGCGGCGCGTCTGCGCGCGCATCTGGAGCGGGAGTCGCCCGAACTCGTCGATGTCGCGCATACGCTGCGGGTCGGCCGCAAGTCGTTCGACCATCGCCTGGCGATCGTGGCCGGGAGTCGCGATGAACTCGTCGCCAGGCTCGCCGCCTTCATCGAGGGCAGGAAGGCCGAGGATGTCGCGCTTGGGCACGCGAAGGGTGGGGACGGTGTCACCCGTCTGCTCAACCGTCGCGAAAAGGAAGCGTTCGTGGCGATGCTGTCGCAGCGCCGCGATCCGCGCAAGGTCGCGGAACTGTGGGCGGAAGGGCTGCTGTCCGACTGGCAGGGCTACGCGGGCGAGGCCGAAGGCCGCCGCATTCCGCTGCCGACCTATCCCTTCGCCGACCGGCGGCACTGGGTCGGTGGCGGCAAGGGCCAGGTCCGGAACAACGCGCTGCGGACCGTCGGCGTGCATCCGATGGTCGACGCCAACGAGTCGACCTTCGAGCGCCAGATCTTCCGCAAGACCTTCCACGAGCGCGATTTCTTCATCTACGACCATCTGGTCGCGGACATCCCCACGCTGCCCGGCGTCGCGTATCTCGAATTCGCGCGCAAGGCCGGCGAACTGGCGGCCGGCCGCAAGGTGCAGAAGATCCGCAACATCCTGTGGATCAGCCCGATCGCGGTGCAGAACGGCGGAACCCGGGACGTCTACATCGAGCTCAAACCCAGCGGCGAGAGCGTGCAGTTCGAGGTCTTCAGCTTCGACGACAAGGGCGGCAGGGTGCCGCATTCGCAGGGCCGGCTGGTGTATGCGACCCGCCAGGAAATGGAGGCCGCGCCCGAGTACATCGACGTGGCTGCGATCCGCGATCGCGTCGAGCGCGTCATCGATGGCCCCACCGCGTATCCGCTGTTCAAGTCGCTGGGCCTGAATCTCGGCCCGAGCTTCCAGGTGCTGCAGGAGGTCTACCGCAACGACGAGGAGACCTTCGGCGTGCTGCGGCTGCCGGAATTCCGCCGCGACGACCTCGCCGACATGCCGCTGCATCCGTCGCTGGTCGACGGCTCGCTGCAGGCCGGCATGGGCGGTCAGCTCGGACAGAAGACCGGCGAGATGTTCGTGCCGTTCTCGATCGGCGAGGTCGAGATCCTGCATCCGCTGGAAACCGACTGCTACAGCTATGTCACCGAGGTGAAGGACGGCCGCAAGGAAGGCTCGCAGGTGCTGAAGACCAACGTCTTCATCACCGACGCTTCCGGCAGGATCCTGGTCAAGATCCGCGAATCCACCGGCGTGCCGCTGCGCGATGTGCACAAGAAGCCGGCCGTCGAGACCGACGCCGAAGGTTTCTCGCGCCTGTTCTACGAATATGCCTGGAATGTCGCGCCGCTCGCCATCGACGCCGATGGCGACGCGCCGCTGCCCGGTCAGGTGGTGTTCTTCGACCGCGATCCGGCCCTGCGCGATCTCTACGCGCAGCGCTGCGCCGAGGCCGGTGTCGCCTCGGACCCCGTGCTGATCATGCCGGGGACGAAGTTCGAGCGTCTCGACGAGCGCACCTACCGGGTCGCGCCGGGCGATCGCGAGCATTGCGCGCTGCTGTTCGCGTCGCTGCTGGCCGGCGGTCGCGCCATCGAGGGCGTCTGCTTCGCGTGGCCGCTGGCGCATGGCGTGCCCGGCGATGCGCAGACGCTGCAGGACGATCTCGCCACCGGCGTCCATGCGTTCCTGGCGGTCTGCCAGGGGCTGATCGAACACAAGCTCGATGCGGTCGCGCAGACGATCTTCCTGCATGCGGCGAAGCCCGACGAGACCGTGCCGCAGGACGAGGCGGTCGGCGGCTTCATCAAGGCGTTGCAGTTGGAGCATCCGAAATTCCTGGCCAAGACCGTGGAAGTGCGCCAGGCGACCCGCGACGACGCGCGTCTGGCGGATGCGCTGACGGCGGAACTGCGCGCGCGCGTCCAGGATGCGACCGCGGTACGCTGGCAGGACGGCGTGCGCAGCGTGCGCAAACTGCGCATCTTCGACGGTCCGATGCCGGTCGAGGGCGCGGTCGGTCTGCGCGAGGGCGGGACCTACCTGATCACCGGCGGCGCCGGTGGTCTCGGCCTGTTGTTCGCGGATCATCTGGCCCGCGAATACCGGGCGAAGCTGGTGCTCACCGGCCGTTCGCCGCCGACGCCCGAACTGGAAGCGAAGCTCGACGCGCTGCGCGAGGCCGGTGCCGAAGTGTTGTACGTGGCCGCCGACATCGCGACCCGCGCGGGGGCGGACGCGCTGATCGCGGACAGCCGCGCGCGCTTCGGCGCGATCCACGGCGTCCTGCATGCCGCGGGCGTGATCCGCGACTCGTTCGTGCGCAACAAGACCGCCGACGAGATGACCGCGGTGCTCGCGCTGAAGGTGTTCGGCAGCCTGCATCTGGACGAGGCCAGCCGCGACGAACCGCTGGATTTCTTCGTCGCCTTTTCGTCGCTCGCAGGCGTGGCCGGCAATGCCGGTCAGTGCGATTACAGCTACGCGAACCATTTCATGGATTCGTTCGCCGCGCTGCGCGAAGCGCGGCGCGCGGAAGGCCTGCGTTCCGGCCGCAGTCTCAGCATCAACTGGTCGCTGTGGGCTGATGGCGGCATGAAGCTGGACGAACAGACCGAGATCTATTTCAAGAAGACTCTCGGCATCAAGCCGCTGGGCACCATCGCCGGTCTCGATGCGTTCGCGAAGGGCATCGCCTCCGATCTGCATCAGTTCGCGGCGCTCGAAGGCATCCAGGAAAAGGTCGAACTGGCCTGGGGCCTGCGCCGGAAGGCGCCCCCGGCGGCGAAGGCCGCGGCGCCCGCGCCCACGGCCCAGACCGCGGCCCCGTCCTCGACGCCGGCCGCCGCGCCGGCCGCGGGCGGCGATGTCGCGGCGCGGCTGCAGGAAGGCCTGTCCGCGATCGTGATGGACTTCCTCAAGCTCGACGCGGCCGACGTGGCGACCGACAAGATCCTGCTGGATCTGGGCTTCGATTCGATCGGCCTGACCACCTTCGCCAACGCGATCAACGACCAGTACGGGCTCGACATCACGCCGGTGCTGTTCTTCGACTATCCGTCGATCGGCGAGATCTCGAAGCACCTCGCCGTCGAGCGCGGCGATGAACTGGCGGCGTATTTCGGCGGCGGCGCGCCCGCGGCGCCGGCCGCGGCGGCGCCTGTCGCGTCTGCGTCCGCGGTGGTCGTCGCGGAGTCCACCGCGGTCGAATTCCGCAAGGGCTGGAACCCGGCCGCGCTCGATCGCGAGACCGCGTCGCCGTCCGCGGCCGTCGGTTTCGATGCCCGCCACCGTTTCATCCATCGTCCCATCGCGATCGTCGGCATGAGCGGCGTGATGCCGATGTCGGACGACCTGGACGCGTTCTGGGACAATCTGAAGAACTCCACCGACATGATTTCGGTGGTGCCGGCCGATCGCTGGCGCTGGGAGGACTACTTCGGCGATCCGCTGAAGGAGGTCAACAAGTCGAACTCCAAGTGGGGCGGCTTCATGAACGCGGTCGACAAGTTC
>JAYRTK010000101.1:0-10615 GCA_041919595.1 Lysobacteraceae bacterium | reverse complement strand
CTGAAGCCCAGGCGCTCGGCGCTGTCGCGCACCAGCCGGGCCTGCGGCGGCAGGAAATCCTCGTTGATCTCCACGATCGGCACTTCGCGGCGAACCTGCTCCAGTTCCGCCGACAGATCGATGCCCAGCAGCGCCTGGGTTTCCGCGGTGGGCAGCTTGCAGACGCCGAAATAGAGGTTCGTCGCGCCACCGACGCCCTTGGCGGTCGTCGCCTGCAGATCCGGACCGACCTTGAACGGCTGCGCCACGGACACGATGCCCGCGAGCCCCGCGGCCGGCTTGCGCGACCCGCCACGCTCGAGCAGCAGCACGGCGAAGCCCTGTCGCGACAGATCGCGCGCGAGGGATGCGCCGCAGGCGCCCGCCCCCACCACGATGACATCGAATTGTTCCCTGTCCACTGCGTGCTCCATGAGGGGTTGGGTTACAGATCGCGCGCTTCGATCCACGCCACCGTGTCGCGCAGGGTCTCCTGCAGCGGACGCGGCTGCCAGCCGAGTTCCTGCCGGATCCGGCGATCGTCGTAGCGATACGACTGGCCGACCAGTTCCACCGGCGTGCCGGCCTTCTGCGCCAGGGCGCGCGATTCGGCGACGCTCAGCAGGCGTTCGGGCATGTGGATGTCGGGAGCGACTTCCGATATCGCGACCATCAGATCCGGCACGTGCGCGCCGGTGGCGAGGTAGCGCCCCTGCGCCTGCGCCTGTTCGTAGGCGAGGATGTGGGCTTCGGCCAGATCGCGCACGTCGACCACCGACAGCGAGGCCTGGATCCGGAACGGCAGTTGGTTGTGCACGATCGCCGCGACCGGAACCGTGCTCGGCGTGTGCTTGTAGAAGTTCGGTCCGAGCACGACGCCCGGGCAGACGACAACCAGATTCAGCCCGTGCTCGTCGGCCCAGCGCCGCGCCGCCTGCTCGCTTTCGAGCTTTGAACGGCAATACGGATCTTCCGGATCGCTCCAATCCGATTCGTTCAGCGGACGCTCCTCGCTGCCGCCGAAACCGACGGCCGCGATGCTGCTGGTCAACACCACGCGCGACACCCCGGCGGCCTTCGCCGCGCGCAGCACGGCCAGACAGCCATCGGTGTTGTTCGCGACGATGCCCTCGCCCAGCGAGGCTTCGTCGTAGTGATACAGCGCCGCGACCTGGAACACGCCCTGCACGCCTTCCATCGCGCGGCGCATCGCCTCCTCGTCGCGGATGTCGGCGCGATGGATCTCGATCGGATAGCCGTCGAAAATGCCAAGTTCCCCGGCTTCTTCGACATTGCGAACCGTGACCCGGACCGTGTATCCGTGCTCGCACAACTGCTTGGCCAACGTGTTGCCGACATGACCATTGCCGCCGGTCACCAGCACCGTTCCCTTGGAAACAACACCATCAGACTTCATCGACACGCTCCAGAGCGACTTCCTTGTTGATGTTCAGCGCCGGCGCGATCGCGGCCATCGACCGCTGGACCGCCATCGGCATGGCGTCCTGCGCCGCGTCGTAGCTCTGCAGCAGCGACAGGTAATCGCAGTCCTCGCCGCACCAGCGATCGAAATAGACGGCCAGCAGACGGTCCCAGGCCGGGAGCGCCAGCTGCAGGACGTCGAGCGCGCGCGAGAAGCGGGTCTGCTCGAACGGGAACAGCACCGCGAAATAACCGTCCATGATCTTGCGCTGCCGGCTCGAACCTTCCGCATCGCGCAGCACGCATTCGAGCACGAAGCCGTCCACCGGACTGCGCTCGTAGACGTGACGGACGAACTCCAGGCAGGCCGCCAGATAGTTCTGGCGGGTGACCGGTGCGAAATGCCGGCCGAGGCGCTGCTCGGCCATCCGGTAGACGCGCGCGATCGGGCAGGGCTGCAGGTGGGTGCCGTGCAGGATCGCGTTCCACAGCGTCGGTTCGTGCGCGACGCCGGCGATCAGCCGTGCGGCGACATCGACCGGCAGCGCATCGAGCACGTCGTTCGAGATCTTTTCGCGGCAGCCCACGGCCATCCGCATCTGCAGCAGACGATGCAGCATGTCGTCGGTCTGCGCGTGCCCGGTGACGCTGGAGCCGGACAGCTCGCCGAAACGGTAGATCACGTAGGGCACGCCGGACGCGGCGGCCCGCTGCAGGAACGTCTCCTGCACCCACTTCGATTGCCCGTAACCGCCGTAGACCGTCTCGCCCGCGGCGATGAAGTCCTCGTGCTCGTAGACGACGAAGGTATCGTCGATCTTCTGGATGCAGGCCGCCGTGCTCGACATGAACTGCACCAGCTTCGGCCGACGGCACGCGGCGAGACGGACGATCTCCTGCATGCCCATGGTGGCGCCGCGGAAGCTGGCGTAGCCCTCGATGTGATTGACGTGGGCGGCGGCATGCACGATCTGGTCGATCTCTTCGCAGCAGGCGTCCCATTCCGCTTCGGTCATGCCCAGTCGCGGCGCGCCGACATCGCCGCACACGATCTCGATGCGCGTCTCGTCCACGGTCAGCGCATAACGGGCGGCCTGGTGGCGCAGACGCGTCCGGGCGGCATCGGCATCGGCGGCGCGGATCAGGCAGCGCACCCGCAGCGACGCATCGCCGGCGAGCAGCGCGTGCAGCACATGGATTCCCAGGAAACCCGTGGCGCCGGTCAACAGGATGCGCAGCGACGCGGGCAACGCGTCGATGGCCGGCCACGGCGTGTCCGGCAGATCCAGCGGCAGGGCGGCGTCGAGCAGATGAGCCTCGCCGACCGCTGCACCTTCCTCCGCGCGGACGAGGCTTCTCGAAGGCATCGCGTACGCGGCATCGCAGGCCTCTTCGCGTGCGAAGCGCATGGTCTCGAAGTACGCCGGATACTGCCCGGCCAGCTGGCGGCCGAAGTCCTCGATGGTGCGGCACTCGAAGAAGGCCGTCGGCGAGAATTTCGCGCCGAACCGCGCCTTCAGCCCGGTCGTCAGATCGGCCATGTCCAGCGAGGTCAGCCCGATCTCGAGCATGCCATCGTCCCGGCGCAGCGCATCGATCGACACGTTGAGGCAATCGGCGAGGGTCTGCCGGACGAACAGTTCGGCCTTGTCCGCCACCGGCAGATCGTCGTGCGACACCGCGGCGCCTTCGCCATCCTCGGTCCAGAAGCGGTAACGCACTCGCGTCGTCGGCACGGATTCGATCGCCGGTTCGATCGTCGTTTCCGCGACCTCCGGCGATGCAGGCGCCACCGCGGCCGCCACCACCGCATCGCTCGCGACCGGACCGTTCGAGACGGTGCCGATCCAGTACGGCGTGCGCGCGAACGGATAGGTCGGCAGCGAGATCCGGCGGCCGCGACGCGGCGCGATCCGGCGCGTGTCGGCGATCAGGCCGTCGCTCCACAACCGCGCCAGACGACGCGGATCACCGCGCTTCAGCGTCAGCTGCACGAAGTCCTCGCGCTCCTGCGCATCGAGCATCGACGTGATGTTGCGCGCATTGTCGGCCTGCCCGACCATCACCCGATCGTCGGGCGTGGCGGCGAGGAACGCGGCCAGGCGCTCGGCGAGCTCCCGACTGTCGCGCGCCAGCAGCGCCACGCGCAGGTCGAACGACCGGCGTCCCTGCGACAGGGTGAAGGCGATATCGTCCGGGTCGAGCGCGGCGCCCTCCTCGCGCAGGCGGGCGAGCAGACGCTCGGCCATCTGGCGCAACTGCGCCGGCGTGCGCGCCGACAGCGGCACGACCCGCAGTTCGTTGTCCGCGCCCTGTTCGACGGACGCGGATGCAGGCGCGACGAATTCCTCGAGAATCAGATGCGCGCTCGCGCCGCCGATGCCGATGGCACTGATGCAGGCGCGGCGCGGCCAGGTGCGACCATCGACCGTCCTGGCCTCCCAGCGCGACACCTCGCGCTGCAGCCGGAACGGCGTGCTCTCGAAGTCGATGTTGGGATTCGGCACGTCGGCGTGCAGCGACGGCACCAGCATGCCGTGGCGCATCTGCAGCAACAGTTTCTGCACGCCGACGATGCCCGACGCGGCTTCCAGGTGACCGATGTTCGGCTTGATCGAACCGATCGGACAACTGCCTGCGGGCACCTCGTGGGCCGCGAACGCACGGGCCAGACCGGCGATCTCGATCGTGTCGCCCAGATCCGTGCCGGTGCCGTGACCTTCCACGTAACCGATCGTGCGCGCATCGATGTCCGCCTGCTTCAGGGCCTTCGCGATCAGATGCGTCTGGGTGCGCGGATTCGGCACGGTATAGGCGCTGGTCCGGCCGCTGTGGGTGATCGCGACGCTCTTGATCACGCCATGGATGTGGTCGCGATCGGCGATCGCCTGATCCAGCGACTTCAGCAGCAGCGCGCCGACGCCTTCGCCCGACACGTAGCCGTCCGCGCCCTCGCCGTACGACCGGCACAGGCCCTGGCGCGACAGCGAACCGCCGCTGGCGTTGATGTCGTACTTGCTCTGGTGCAGATCGAGATTCACACCGCCGGCGATCGCCGCGCGGCATTCGCCCGCCCGGATCGCATCGCAGGCGAGCTTGATCGCGGTCAGGCTGGCCGAACACGCGGTGTCCAGGGTCAGGCTCGGCCCGTGCAGATCCATCCAGTAGGAGACGCGGTTGGCGATGCTCCAGAGGAAGGAGCTCGGGTTCACCGCACGACCGGCGGCCTTTTCCTCGGCGCCGACCATCTGATACGACGACCAGACCGCGCCCACGAACACGCCGATGTCGCGGTCGCCATCCGCGCTGTCCAGCGTCTCGACGCAATAGCCGGCATCTTCCAGCGTTTCGTAGGCGACTTCGAGGAACTGCCGCTCCTGCGGGTCCATGATCAAGGCTTCGCGGGCGGAGATCCCGAAGAACTCGGCGTCGAACGCCTCGACCTCGTCGATGAAACCGCCACGATAGCGGACCGCGTTGCGGCGCATCGCCAGACGCGCCTCCGGCAGAGCCTCGACGCAGTCCCGGCCTTCGACGAGCACGCGCCACAGCGCGTCCGGGCTGTTCGCACCGGGATAGCGCCCGGCCATGCCGACGATGGCGATGTCGGTCGCCGCACGTGCCGGTGTCGAGGCGGGCGCCGGCACGGCGGATGGCGAAGCCGCGCGCGCGGGCAGCGCGGCTTCGGCGGAAGCCTCGGCAGGATCGGCCGCGGCGGGCGTCGATGCGCGCGCCTCGACCACGGCGACCGGATGCAGATAACCGCGCAGGCGCCAGGCTGCGGCGATGTCGCCGGTGCCCGCGCCCGGTCCGGCTTCGAGGTCGGGAATATTGCGCGGGTCGGCGATGGCGGCCGCGATGCGCTTCGCGATGTCCTCGGCCTCGTCGGTCCCGATGCCCAGCGGCAGCGCCAGTCGCACGGTGCCGGCCAGCGCGTGATGCCGCGACATGCCGGCATTGTGTCCGGCGGCGCGGATGCCGGTTTCGACGTAGAGCCAGGCGAGGAACGATGCGGACGGTTCCTGCAGCGACGCGAACGCCGGGATCGCCGCGACATCGATCAGCACGCAATGCGCGCCGACCGGCGAGACCACCGGAACGCCCTGCCGCGCCAGCGCCGCGCCCAGCGCGGCGACCGCCGCCTGACGGGCCGCGATGCGATGTTCGAGATACGTCCGGTCGCGCAGCGACAGGCCCAGCAGCTTGCGATCGAACGCGCCGAGCGTGCAGCCTTCCTCGGCCGCGACGGCCTGCAGGCGGGCGTGCAGTTCGGGATCGCGGGTCGCGACGAGACCGCCGCTGCACACGCCGAAATTCTTCGGCAGGCTGGCGACGACCACATCGGCGCAGGCGAGCAGTTCGCGCACCGCTCCCCACATCGCCGCACCGGTGCGTCGCGGCTCGGCCGTGCTCACGTTGTCGAGCACGCGGGTGGCGTCCAGCACCAGCGGAATGCCGTGCGGCGCGAGCAGCGCCGCAAGCGCGCGCAGATGCGACACCGACACCGGCTGTCCGCCGGACGCGTTGTTGCACACTTCGACGCAGACCATCGCGATGCCGGCGGCGTCGGCGAGCGCGGCGCGCACAGCATCCAGATCGAGCTCCGCCTTGTCGGTCGCCGGCGCATCGAGCGCGAACACCGACGCCTTCGGCAACTCCCGCGGCGTGAAACCGTTGTCGATCTGATGGAAGAGATTGGTGGGAAACAGCAGGTTCTGCAGCACGACGCCCTTGCGCGGCCAGGCGCGATAGAGCACGCGCTCGGCGGTCCGTCCCGACCGGGTGAGGGTGACATGCGGGAAAGGAAAGACCGCAGCCAGCGCGGCGGCGGTATCGACATCCCCGCGGATGAGGGCATACAGATGCCGGCTGCGCTCCGCGATCGCGGTCGTGTGCAACTGCGCCCACGAGTCGGTCTTCAGGTCGTAGTCGACCTGGGCGTCGCCGAGATTGAGCGGATTGAATCCCGCATCGGCGAGATGGAAAGAGCGCGGAAGACCGCGGACGCCGACCGCCGCTCCGGCAGGCGCGGCCTCCGCCTGCACCCTCTCCGCCGGCGCAGCGACCGGCGCGGTGTCGACCACCGTCGTCGATGCCGTATGCCGGGCCTCGTCGCTGGTCTGCATCCGCTCCGGATCGGCGACCATCATGATCAGGTCGATCACATCCTGCGGTTCGCCGGTGCCCTGCGGACGGCAAAGATAGATCGTGCTGTTCTCGGGCCGGAACTTGTTCTTGAACTGCAGGTTGCCGGCGTCGTTGAACAGGTTCTGCTCGCGCAGTTCGTCCAGCGCCCGGTCGATCTCCGGATCGGCGTGCGGCGATTCCTCGATCTTGCAGCCGTAGGTGCCGCCCAGGCTGAGCACCTGGCAGCCCTCGGCGACCAGCGTCTCGACGATCCGGCTGATCGCGAACTCCAGTCCACCCAGCGGCATGTCGCTGCCGTAGAACTCGAGATCCATCAGGTAGCCGCCGAAACGCGGCGCCAGCGGCGAGATCATGATGACGTTCTGCATCACGTCGTTCAGATAGGTCACGAAGATCCGGTGCGCGGGATCGAGCGTGCCCGCCAGGATCTCCTCCCGCACCTTGTGGATCAGCGGGTTCACCATCGTGCGATTCGCGCACCAGGCGTCGATGATGGCGACGACGTGCCCGGTCGCATCCGGGTCGGAGCCGCAGCGGAACTCCTCCGTGCGGCAGGCGCCTTCCTTCTCGAATTTCTGCACGAGATAGCGCAGGCGGCGCATCGAGGCACCGGCGAGCGTGAATCGCGGCAGATCGACGATGCGCTGAACCACGCCGAAGGGCGTCGAACTGAAATGCAGCTCGTCGGCATCCGGCAGTGGCTGCGCCGACAGCAGATTCGGATGCAGCCCCTGCTGCATGCAGTGACGCGAGAATTCGGCCGCCAGCTCGGCGTAGTGTTCGTCCGGACCGGTGTAGGCGTAGGCCAGGACCCGATCCCCGCTGCGCGCATAGTGGAAATAGCCCTTGCGCTCGCGGCCGATGAACAGATTGGGCGCGATGTTGCGCGTGCCGCGCGAGACCGAGCCGTCGTTGGTGTGTTCGGCGAAGAGGTTGCGCACCCACTCGCCGATCTCCGGATCCGCACGCAGCGTCTGCTCGAACCCGAGGATCGCGGCGGCGGGCGCCGCAGCGCGCGGCGCCTCATGCGCCGTGGATGCGGGCGACCGCGACACCTGCGGCTGCGCAGGCGGGTTCTGCGTCGATGCGGATGCCGACACGGGCGTCGACACGACCGTAGATGCGGCGGCCGGCGCGGCGGCGGGGCCGGCGCTCGCCGGCGCCGCGAACCTGCCGGTATCCGCGGACATCGCGCGCAGCGCATCCGCATGCCGCTCGACGAAATAGCCGGCGAGATCGTTGACGTGGAAATTCTCGAACATCAGCGTTTTCGGCAGGCGGCCGAAATCCTGCTCCAGCGACTTGACGATCCGGAGGACCCGGAACGAGTCGATGCCGAGATCGCCGAACGGCGTCGCGGGATCGAAATCCGCGTCGATCGACTCCGCGCTCTCGGCGATGAGCGCCTTCAGATAACGCCGTGCAAATTCGAACAAACGATCCCGATCTGTCATGGGAAGGGTCTCTGCGGCTACGCTTTCAATTCCATTGAACCGGGCACGGAACCTCTCTGCCCGAGCGGATAACTGCAGGCCTCGCTGCATCACACGACATGCCCCCGCATGTCACCTCCTGTGATCGCGACTCCTGATTGCGACTTACGACCTCAAAACTGCCATTGGATCTTGAACAACGTCTGCTTCTGATCGCGGACCGCCCACAGCGAACCTTGACGGGAATCCGTCGTGGGCACGGCCACATTCATGCTCAGCGTCAGGTTGTCGTTGACCGTCCACGAGGCCAACAACATCGACAACGTGCTCGCGTTCGGCCAGAAACCGAACGCCTGCAGCGTGATCGACAGATCGTCGTTCATGAAATTCTTCTGCAACGACAGCATCCCCGTCTGCCGGTTGCGGGCGACACCGACGATGTCCGTGTCCCAGTCGGATACGTGCTGGTTCAGCACTTCCGCGGACATCGACAGGGTCGGCGTCGGTCGGTAATCGAGCCCGAGATAGGTCTCGATCGTCCGCTTCCTTTCGATCTGCAATGCCTGATCGTTGAACGGCTTGCCGAACTTGACCGCCGCCTCGCCGCGCAGCACGAAATTGCCCATCGCGCGCGTGAAGGCCATGCCGGTCAGCGTGAAGCGCTCGCGCACCCGGGTGGCGAAACCGTCATCGCCCAGGCGCCGCGCGTAATCGTTGTCGACCAGACTGGCCGCCATCAGCGTGATGTCGGCGTGGTCGTAATTCTTTTTCCAGCTCACCCCGTATTCCGCGCCGCTGTCGCCGACGCTGCCGCGGTGATAGCGCAGGGTGTCGAAATCGTAGAGCGTGCCATCGGCCGGCGACTTGTTGAAATATGCCTTGGGAACGACGAATCCGCTCCAGCGCATGCTGTCGGTGTAGTGATCGACCACCAGCATCGGTTGACCGATGCGCAGTTCCTCGAGATTGAAATTGAACATCTCGCGGTTGTCGCGCGGACTGATCTCGTCGGTGATCGGCGCGAGCATCGACTCGCCCCAGGGCAGGGTCTGGATCCCGGCGCGAACGCTGGTCTGGCCGAAGCTGCTCTGCAGATAGGTCTGCGTGACCATGATGTCGTGGTCGTCGGCGACGCGCCGGTGATCGCCACCGAAGAAGACGTTGGCCTTCGCGTCGAACTGCACCGAAAACCGGCCGTTGAAGGTGCGGCCGTATTCGAGCCGCAGCGACGCCCGGTTCTTGACCGTCCGCCCGGGATGCTGACTCTTGTAACCGTATTCATGCGCGACCGAAATCCGCAGCGGAGACTCGGTCGGCGCCTCGGTTTCGGCGCCCTCGCCGGCCTCGCTGAATTCGATTTCAATGCCGGCTTCATCGACGGAGGCCTCCGTCGTGACACCGGTTTCCGGCATGTCCGGTACGGCGGTTTCGACTTCGGTCGCCGTCGCGGCGACTTCCTGTTCCGGCGATTGTGCAAACGCCTGCAAAGGCAACGCGAGAGCCACTACACCACACCACAGCAAGAACCCGTACTTCGGATCGACGACCATTCGCATCAACTGCTCCATGCAATATCGCGGCCGGCGCCCTCCCGCGCGCGACCGGGGCAACACGGGCCGCGACCGGACGACGGACGCGGAGAATCCGTGAAGAAAAACCGGGAAAACAAGGGAAATTTCATTGCCGCCCCGGAAGGGCGGTATTACTGCCGAGAGCAGTGTCGAAGCGGGAATATGCCGGACCGCGATGAGCCGATGATGGCTTTGATGAACAGACTGCGACCGCGTACATCCCCCTGTGGAATCCCTTCATGCACTACTCCTGCGACTCCTTCTCTTGACTACGGTTCAAACTTCATGCTCGAAAGACTACGTGGCTAATATGACCCATCGAAGTCCATACTGCAACGCACCGTTTCAGCGGAATATCGATTTCTTCCCGGTTTATGCCCGGTTTTTGCATTCCCGCCAAAGTGGGCGACGCCCGACTTCGCGACGCAAATCCCATGGACAGCATGACCGGCTCCGACTGTTCACGCAAAAAGCCGTATCGAGAGGACATCCACGCGCACGACAACGCTGTCCTGCGCGCTCCGGCAGCGGATGAAATCGTTTTCCGTGATCGCGGCACGCCCTGTCATGGTTTCTTCATCTCACGACACCGCGCACGGGGGCTCTGCCCGTGAGCCGGCGCCATGCTCATCCGGAACAAAGCCCTCGTCTCGCACGCGACAGGACACGTCGCGCCGGAAACGTTTTCAGACGACCACCCGATCTTCCCCGAAGCGCGACGACATCACGATCGTCCCGTACGGGCGCACGACACGGCCCGCGTCCCATCGGAGACACGGGAAAGGGAGGCGATCCACGGAGCGTCGGAAAGTGAATCTAACTTCTTTTTTGGACATCTCGACGACCCGGGCGCCGATCACCCCCTGCCCGCCAGCCGAACGCGCGCCATGATTCAAGCGCCGCTGAGCGGCAGGTCGTCCGGCATCGGAAAGTCGACTCCGCCCCTGTTTTTCGTAGGGTGGCGGTGAGCGCAGCGAACCCCACCACGCACGCACCCGCCACCGCACGCCCAAAAGCAAACGGCCGCGTTTCGGCGGCCGTTGCGGGTTTAGATCGGAAGAG
>JAYRTK010000100.1:0-10728 GCA_041919595.1 Lysobacteraceae bacterium | reverse complement strand
AGGATTTCGCACAGCTGGTGCGTCGGCTCGACAACGGCGCGGGCGTATCGCTGGTCAACACCATGACCGGCAGCCGGCTCGACAGCGACGCCGCGGTGATCGACAAGTTCGGCGTCCGCGCCGACCAGGTGGTCGATCTGCTGTCGCTGATGGGCGACAGCGTCGACAACATCCCGGGCGTCGAGAAATGCGGGCCGAAGACCGCGGCCAAGTGGCTCAACGAATACGGCAATCTCGACAGCGTCATCGCCAACGCCGACGGCTTCAAGGGCAAGCTCGGCGAGAACCTGCGCGCCGCGCTGCATCGGCTGCCGCTGAACAAGCAGCTGGCGACGATCAAGACCGATGTCGAACTCGACGGCGGTCCGTCCTCGCTGGGCCTGCGCGAGCGCCATGTCGAGGACCTGCGCCGGCTGTACGCGCGCTACGGCTTCAACCAGGCGCTGAAGGAACTGGATGGCGGTGCGACGCCCGCGACCGAGGGCCACCCGAAGGCGGGACTGCGCGGCACCGAGGCCGGCTACGCCCGCAGCACCCGCAACGACGAGGACGCGCCCGATCCCGCACTGGCGACGCAGGGCGAGTACGAGACCGTCACCACCGCAGCGCAGTTGCACGACTGGATCGCGCGGCTGAAGGACGCCGACGAATTCGCCTTCGACACCGAAACCGATGCGCTCGACGCGCTGCAGGCGAACCTGGTCGGACTGAGTTTCTCCACCGCACCGGGCAACGGCTGCTACATCCCGCTCGGCCACACCTATCCCGGCGCGCCGGCGCAGCTCGACCTGCGTGAAACCCTGGACGCGCTGCGGCCGCTGCTGGAAGGCGCGGGCCACCGCAAGCTCGGCCAGCACGGCAAATACGATCTGCACGTGCTGCGTCGCCACGGCATCGCGGTCGACGGATACCACGACGACACCATGCTCGAGAGTTTCGTCTGGAATTCCAGCGCGACCCGCCACGACATGGATTCGCTGGCCAAGCGCTATCTCGGCTACGACACCATCAAGTTCGAGGACGTGGCTGGCAAGGGCGCGAAGCAGATTCCGTTTTCGGAGGTCGCGATTGACGACGCCACCCGCTACGCCGCCGAGGATGCCGACATCACCCTGCGCCTGCATCGCGTGCTGTCGGCGAAGCTCGCCGGCGAACCGGCGCTGGACAAGGTCTACCGCGAGATCGAGATCCCGCTGGTGCCGGTGCTGGCGCGGATGGAAGCCAACGGCATCCTGATCGACGCCGACGAACTGCGACGGCAGAGCGCCGACCTGTCGCGACGGATGCTGGGCGCGCAGCAGAAAGCCACCGAACTGGCCGGTCGCACCTTCAACCTCGATTCGCCCAAACAGCTGCAGGCGCTGCTGTTCGACGAACTGCGACTGCCGGCGCTGGTGAAGACGCCGACCGGCCAACCCTCGACGAACGAGGAAGCGCTGGAGGCGATCGCCGACCAGCACGAACTGCCGCGGATCATCCTCGAGTACCGCAGTCTGGCGAAACTGCGCAGCACCTACACCGACAAGCTCGCGGAGATGGTCAATCCCGACACCGGCCGGGTGCATACCAGCTACCACCAGGCCGGCGCGGCGACCGGGCGGCTGGCGTCGAGCGATCCCAATCTCCAGAACATCCCGATCCGCACCGAAGACGGCCGTCGCATCCGCAAAGCCTTCATCGCACCGCCCGGACGCAGGCTGATCGCCTGCGACTACTCGCAGATCGAACTGCGGATCATGGCCCACCTGTCCGAGGACACCGGCCTGCTGCGCGCCTTCGCCGCCGGCGCGGACATCCATCGCGCCACCGCGGCGGAAGTGTTCGGCAAACCGCTGGACGAGGTGAGCGGCAACGAACGCCGCGCCGCCAAGGCGATCAATTTCGGCCTGATGTACGGCATGAGCGCGTTCGGCCTGGCGAAGCAGCTGGGCATCGGCCGCGGCGAGGCCCAGGACTACATCGCGCTGTACTTCAACCGTTATCCCGGCGTGCGCGAGTTCATGGAGCGCACCCGCAAGGACGCGCACGAGCGCGGCTACGTCGAAACGGTCTTCGGCCGCCGCCTGTATCTGGACAACATCAACGCCCGCAACCAGGGCCTGCGCGCCGGCGCCGAACGCGCCGCGATCAACGCGCCGATGCAGGGCACCGCCGCCGACATCATCAAGCGCGCGATGATCGAGATCGACCGCTGGATCGCGAAGCACGCCGGCGAAGCGAAGATGCTGCTGCAGGTGCACGACGAACTGGTGTTCGAATGCGATGAAGACTTCGTCGACACCCTGATCCCGCAGGTCACCCGGCGGATGGCGGCGGCGGCGGAACTGCGGGTGCCGCTGGTGATCGATTCCGGCGTGGGGGCGAATTGGGATGAAGCGCATTGAACACAACACCATCGCGCTTCGACTTCGGTGCGCCCGGTGACGCGTCGGTCGTCGTGATCCGGGACCCGGCTGGCGCACCTGTGACTTTCGACAGGGTGGCCAGTCGATCGAACCTGTCGGTTTCGACAGGTTTTTCCCGGGATTTCCCGCGAAACTGAACGAACCTTGCACGCGGCATGAATCCGTCCTGAATCCGCCCGGCGACGTATCGGAATCTTTACGAACTCTCCGCGGCAACCGTGGTCAACTACTCGCGACAGATGCAACGTCTGTCGTCGACCACCCTCTCCCCTAGGGTGGTCCCCGGAACGAACGACTCTCCCCAAGTCACGTTCCAAGCCCCGCCGGTTCCCCCACCTGCGGGGCTTTTTATTGCCTGCGATTCGGGCACGCGCGCTGCGGCGCATGCGCTTCGGCCTACGCACGCTTTCCATTGCCTCGGTGCGGCGCGAGACTGGCCGCCTCGTCGCGGGGAATCCTTCCGATGTCCGATCTGTTGCAGCTGTCCGCACCCTGGTGGCATTTCCTGCTGCGCGCGGTCGCGATCTACGTGCTGGTGATGCTGCTGGTGCGCCTCTCGGGCAAACGCGCGGTGGGCCAGTTCACACCATTCGATCTGGTGCTGCTGATCCTGCTGGGCAACGCAGTGCAGAACGGGCTGAACGGCGGGGACAATTCGTTGACCGGCGCCGCGCTGCTGGCGATCTGCCTGATCGCGCTGAACTACGCGGTGGCCCTGGTCGCCGCGCGCAGCCCCGGAGCACGCAGGCTGATCGAAGGCGAACCGGTGATCCTGGCGCGCGACGGCAAGGTCCATCGCGACGTGCTGCACCGGGAACTGGTGAGCAACGCCGACTTCCACGAGGCCATGCGCGAGGCCGGCTGCACCAATATCGAACGGATCCGCCTGGCGACGCTGGAAACCAACGGGCGGATCAGCATCGTGCTGGTGGACGATAACGGTTCTGCCGCATAGGGCCGCCCGGCGGCCCGGTCCGAAAGCCCGCCTACGCCGCCGCCTCGCCCAGCCAATCGCGTGGACGCAGGTAGTCCGTCAGCCGCGCTTCGTCGCTGCCCGCTTCCGGCGCGTAGCCGTATTCCCAGCGCACCAGCGGCGGCAGGCTCATGAGGATCGATTCGGTGCGACCACCGGATTGCAGGCCGAACAGGGTGCCGCGGTCGAAGACCAGGTTGAATTCGACGTAGCGACCGCGGCGATACAGCTGGAACTGGCGTTCGCGCTCGCCGTACGGCGTATCCCGGCGACGCGCGACGATCGGCAGATAGGCCTCGAGGAAGCCGTCGCCGACCGCTCGCTGGTAGGCGAAGTCGCGCTCGAAATCCTCGTGCAGGTCGTCGAAGAACAGCCCGCCGACGCCGCGGGTCTCGTTGCGGTGCTTGAGGAAGAAATACTCGTCGCACCACTTCTTGTGCGCGTCGTAGCGCGCCTGGCCGCCGAAGGGCTCGCACAGGTCGCGGGCGACCCGATGCCAGTGGCGCACGTCCTCGTCGACCGGATAGAACGGGGTGAGATCGAATCCGCCACCGAACCACCAGGCCACCGTCTCGCCGTCGCGGAACGCGCGGAAGTGGCGCACGTTCGCATGCGTCGTCGGCAGATGCGGATTGCGCGGATGGAACACCAGCGAGACGCCGACCGCGCGCCATGAAGCGCCCGCGAGTTCCGGCCGCGCCGCGGTGGCCGACGGCGGCAACTGCGTGCCCGACACGTCGGAGAAGCCGATCCCCGCCTGCTCGAACACCGCGCCGTCGCGCAGCACCCGCGTGCGCCCGCCACCGCCTTCGGCGCGCTGCCAGCGGTCTTCCTGGAAGGCCGCGGCGCCGTCCGCGCCCTCGATCGCGGCGCAGATGCGGTCCTGCAGGCCGGTGAGGTAGTCGCGGACGCGGAGGAAGTCTTCTTGCAGAGCAACGGGGTCGGTGGTGTCGGTCGTCATCGGTGGCTCGTCTCGAAGCGGTGTCGTAGGGTGGGGTGAGTGCAGCGAACCCCACCATCGCGGCTGTGCCGTTCGCGCCGTACACGCAGCGAAACGGTTTCGATCATTGTGCGGCACATCCGAACCGTTGCAATGGTGGGGTTCGCTGCGCTCATCCCACCCGGCAGAATCATGCGGGTTGCAGGTTCGCGTACGCCAGCACCAGCCACTTGCTGCCGGCGTCGTCGAAGTTCACCTGCACGCGTGCGTGGGCGCCGCTGCCCTCGATGTCGGTGACGACGCCGCTGCCGAATTTCGCGTGGCTGACGTTCTGGCCCAGACGCAGGCCGGGCGATTCCTGCAGCGAGGCGTGCCCCCACTGCTTGCGCGGCTGCGCCTGGTACATCGGTCGCGAAACCTGCAGCTTCGGCCGCACCTCGTGGATCAGCGCCGGCGGGATCTCGCGCAGGAACCGCGACGGCAGGCCGTACATGTCCTGGCCGTGCAGGCGACGCGCTTCCGCGTAGCTGATCACCAGTTTCTGCCGCGCGCGGGTGATGCCGACGTACGCGAGGCGGCGTTCCTCCTCCAACCGTCCGGCTTCGTCGACGGATTTGTTGTTCGGGAACAGTCCTTCTTCCAGGCCGACCAGGAACACCAGCGGGAATTCCAGGCCCTTGGCGCTGTGCAGGGTCATCAACTGCACGCCGTCCTCGCCGGCCTCGGTCTGGCCCTCGCCGGCTTCCAGCGCGGCGTAGGCGAGGAAGGCGACCAGCTCGCTCAGCGCCGCGGTTTCTTCATCGTCGCTGCGGACGAAGCGCGACGCGACCGAGACGAGTTCGTCGAGGTTGTCGGTCCGCGAATCCAGCGAGCCCTTCGACAGTGCGGCGTAGTGATCGCGCAGGGCCGAACGCGCCAGCGCGTGATCGATCTTGTCCTTCAGCGGCAGCTCGACGGACTCGTCGGCGATGCCGTCGATCAGCGCCTCGAACGCGGCCAGCGCGTTGCGCACGCGCAGGGGCAGCGCATCGCCACGCGCGACCCGTGCCGCGGCCTGCCACAACGGCAGGCCGTGATCGCGCGCATGCCGGCGCACTTCGTCGAGGGTGCGTTCGCCGATCCCGCGCGGCGGCGTGTTGACCGCACGCTCGAACGCCGCGTCGTCGTCGCGATTGGCGATCAGGCGCAGATAGGCCAGCGTGTCCTTGATTTCGGCGCGCTCGAAGAAGCGCATGCCGCCGTAGACGCGAAACGGGATCTGCTCGCCGAGCAGGGTCTCTTCGAAGGCCCGCGACTGCGCGTTGCTGCGGTAGAGGATCGCGCATTCGCCGTGGCTGCCGCCATCGCGCACCCACTGGCGGATGCGTTCGATCACGAAGCGGGCTTCGTCGATCTCGTTGAACGCGGCGTACAGATCGATCGGCTCGCCCTCGCCGCTGTCGGTCCACAGCTGCTTGCCCAGCCGCGACGGATTGTGGGCGATCACCGCGTTGGCGGCGTCGAGGATGTTGGCGCTGGAGCGGTAGTTCTGTTCCAGCCGGATGGTCCTCGCGCCCGGGAAGTCGCGCAGGAAACGGTTGACGTGCTCGACCTTGGCGCCGCGCCAGCCGTAGATCGCCTGATCGTCGTCGCCGACCACGAACACCTGGCCGTCATCGCCCGCGAGCAGACGGATGAAGGCGTACTGCAGGCTGTTGGTGTCCTGGAATTCGTCGATCAGCAGATGCCGGAAACGATGGCGGTAATGCTGCAGCAGCGGCGGGTGGTCGCGCAGCAGTTCGTGCGCGCGCAGCAGGATCTCGGCGAAATCGACCAGCCCGGCCTGTTCGCAGCGTTCCTGGTAGAGGGTGTAGGCGCGCAGCATCACGCCGCCCCATTCGTCGACACCGTTGCGGGATTCCGGCTGGATGTGCTGCGGACGGCGGCCTTCGTCCTTCTGCGCGTTGATCCACCACGCGATCTGTCGCGGCGGGAAACGCGCCTCGTCCAGCTCCAGCGCCTGCACCACGCGCTTGACCAGCCGCAGCTGGTCGTCGCTGTCGAGGATCTGGAAGCCTTCGGGCAGTTTCGCGTCCTGCCAGTGCAGGCGCAGCAGGCGATGCGCGAGGCCGTGGAAGGTGCCGATCCACATCCCGCGGCTGCCCTGCGGCAGCAACACGTCGGCACGATGGCGCATCTCGCCCGCGGCCTTGTTGGTGAAGGTGACCGCGAAGATGGCGTGCATCGGCACGCCGTGCACTTCATGCAGCCAGGCGATGCGGTGGGTGAGCACGCGGGTCTTGCCGGAACCGGCGCCGGCGAGCACGAGCAGATGGCCGGGTTCGGCGCTGACCGCTTCGCGCTGGGCGGCGTTCAGGCCGTCGAGCAGGTGGGAGACATCCATGCCGCCATTCTACATGGCGTCATTCTGCGCGATGGCCGCGCGCGAATCGCCGCGGACGGACGCGATCAGTGCGCTTCGCGCTTGCCGGTGCCGCTCATCATGATCCGGTCGGTCCAGGCGATGCCGATCGCCGACAGGATGAACAGGCCGTGGATGATCGCCTGCCACATGACGCCGGTGGAGGTGACCGAGGTGCAGGGCTTGAGCTTGGCGCCGGCGTCGATCAGCGGCTGCATCGCCTGCATCGCGGCGATGCCTTCGGCGGTGCTGCACAACGGCAGGCCCTGGACCATGCCGACCTCGATGAAACTCTTGAGCAGGTGAATCGAGGAGATGCCGATGATCGCCATCGCCAGCTTGACCTTGAGCACGCTGGCGTTGACGTGGCTGAGCCATTCCGGCTGGTCCGGGTGGTTTTCGAGGCCCATGCGCGACACGAAGGTCTCGTAGCCGCCCACGATCACCATCATCAGCAGGTTGGAGATCATGACCACGTCGATCAGGCCGAGCACGATCAGCATGATGTCCTGCTCGCTGAGCGTCGGCGTCTCGTGGATCAGATGCCACAGTTCCTTGCCGAACAGGAATACGTACACGCCCTGGGCGACGATCAGGCCGAGATACAGCGGCAGCTGCAGCCAGCGCGAGCTGAAGATCAGGGCGGGCAGGGGCCCGAGGCGGACGTGGCTGTTCTGGGACATGGCGGTCGGTTTGTCGGTCGTGAGCGCCGGCATAGGGTAACGGCGGGGCGGAAGCGCGCCAAGCCGCGCCTGCCGCGGCCGGGATGCAGCGTCCCGGCGCGACGGCAGCCCGCGGCGGAACGTCGCCGTAGACTGGCGTCTTTCCCCCGCGAAGGACGCCGTCGCCATGATCGATCTGCATTACTGGCCCACGCCCAACGGCCACAAGATCACGCTGCTGCTGGAGGAACTGGCCGAGGCCGGCGCGCCGCTGCCCTACACGCTGCTGCCGGTGAACATCGGCGCCGGCGAGCAATTCCGGCCGGAGTTCCTGGCGATCGCCCCGAACAACCGCATGCCCGCCATCGTCGATCACGCGCCCGCGGACGGCGGCGCGCCGCTGAGCGTGTTCGAATCGGGCGCGATCCTGGTGTATCTGGCCGAGAAGACCGGCCGCTTCCTGCCGCGGGACCTGCGCGGCCGCACCGCGACCCTGGAATGGGTGTTCTGGCAGATGGCCGGACTCGGCCCGATGACCGGCCAGTACGGGCATTTCAACGTCTACGCGCCCGAAAAGATTCCCTACGCCATCGATCGCTACACGCGTGAAGCGAACCGTCTGCTCGGCGTGCTCGACAAGCGTCTGGCCGGACGCGCCTTCCTCGTCGGCGACGACTACACCATCGCCGACATGGCCTGCTACCCGTGGATCGATCCGTACCGGACCGCGCCGATCGATCTCGACCCCTACGCCGAGGTGCGCCGCTGGTGCGACGCGATCCGCGCCCGCCCCGCGACCGCGCGCGCGTACGCGCTGACGAAGCAGGTGAACCCGCAGGTGGGACAACCGCTGAGCGAGGACGCGCGCAAGGCCCTGTTCGGGCGCTGATGGCGTCCGTCGCCCACTCTGCGCCGCTCTACAGGGCGCGCGGTTGCGGCTAAGCTTCGGGCCTGCCGCATCCCCGGATCCCGCCATGCGCCTCTCCGCCGCCCTGTTCTGTCTCATGCTCGCCATGCCCGCACTCGCCGACGCCTCCACACCGCCGCCGCCACAGGGCCTGACCCTCGAAGCGATCACCGGCGATGCCCCGCTGTCGGGGCCGACGCTGCTGAAGCCGCAGATCGCACCGGACGGTTCGCGCATCACCTTCCTGCGCGGCAAGGACAGCGATCGCAACCGGCTCGATCTGTGGGCCTACGACGTCGCGACCCGCACGACCGCGCTGCTGGTCGACTCCACCGACGTGCTGCCGGGCGAGGAAGTGCTCAGCGACGAAGAGAAGGCGCGTCGCGAACGCCAGCGCACCGCGGCGTTGTCGGGCATCGTCGATTACCAGTGGTCGCCCGACGGGAAAACGCTGCTGTTCCCGCTCGGCGGCGAGCTGTATCTGTACGACCTGGGGAAAGCGGCCTCGACGGGCTCCGGCAAGGCCGCGGTGCGCAGGCTGACGACCGGCGCGGGCTTCGCCACCGATCCGAAAGTCTCGCCGAAGGGCGGTTTCGTCAGCTTCGTGCGCGCGCGCAACCTGTGGGTGATCGATCTGGCCACCGGTGCGGAAGTGCAGCTGACGACCGATGGCGGCGACACGATCGGCAACGGCGTCGCCGAGTTCGTGGCCGACGAGGAAATGGATCGGCACACCGGCTACTGGTGGGCGCCGGACGATTCCGCCCTCGCGTTCGCGCGCATCGACGAAAGCGGCGTCCCGATCCAGAAGCGTTACGAGGTGTATCCCGATCGCACGGACGTGGTCGAACAGCGCTATCCGGCCGCCGGCGATCCGAACGTCGCGATCCGTCTGGGCACGATCGCGCCCAGGGCCGGCGCGACGCCCGCGTGGATCGATCTCGGGGCCGATCCCGACATCTACCTCGTCCGGGTGGATTGGCGCGATCCGCAGCGGCTGACCTTCCAGCGCCAGTCGCGCGATCAGCGCAGGCTCGAACTGATCGAGGCCACGCTGGCCTCCGGGGCACAACGCACGCTGATCGTCGAGACCGCGAAGACCTGGGTGCCGCTGCACCACGGCCTGCGCTTCCTGAAGGACGGCCGCTTCCTGTGGATCAGCGAACGCAGCGGCTTCGAGCACCTGTATCTGGCCAGCGAGGACGGCCAACGGCTGAAGCCGCTGACCCGGGGCGACTGGCCGGTGGACGCGCTGCTCGCGGTCGACGAGGCGAAGGGGCTGGTGTACTTCAGTGCCGGCCGCACCGCCGACGGCAAAGCCGACCCGCGGCAGTCGCACGTGCACGCCGTACCGCTGGCCGGCGGCGCGATCCGCACGCTGTCGACCGCACCGGGCATGCACGCCGCCAGCTTCGCGAAGAACGCCAGCGTCTACGTCGACAGCTGGTCGAGCGCGAGTTCGCGCACGCCGCCGCAGATCGCGCTGCATCGCGCCGACGGGACGTTCGTGGCGAATCTGATCGACAACGATCCGGCGAAGCCCGATCACCCGTATGCGAAATATCTGGGCGCGCATCGCCCGGTGGAATTCGGCACGCTGACCGCCGCCGACGGCAGGACTCGCCTGCATTACAGCGTGATCAAACCGGCGGATTTCGATCCGGCCAGGCGTTACCCGGTGGTGGTCTACGTCTACGGCGGCCCGGCGGCGCAGACCGTCACCGACAGCTGGCCGGGGCGCGGCGATCATTTCTTCAACCAGTATCTGGCCCAGCAGGGCTACGTGGTGTTCTCGCTGGACAACCGCGGCACGCCGCGACGCGGCGCGGCCTTCGGCGGCGCGCTGTACGGGAAGCAGGGCACGGTGGAAGTCGCCGACCAGCAGGCCGGCGTGGCCTGGCTGCGCGCGCAGCCGTGGGTCGACGGCGATCGCATCGGCGTCCACGGCTGGTCCAACGGCGGCTACATGACCCTGATGCTGCTGGCGAAGGCGGCGGACGACTATGCCTGCGGCGTGTCCGGAGCGCCGGTGACCGACTGGGCGCTGTACGACACCCACTACACCGAACGCTACATGGATCATCCGAAGACCAACCCCGACGGCTATCGCGAGGCCAGCGTCTTCACCCACGTCGACGGCATCCGCCCGAACGCGCTGCTGCTGATCCACGGCATGGCCGACGACAACGTGCTGTTCGGCAATTCGACCAAACTGATGAGCGTGCTGCAGAAGCGGGCGGCGCCCTTCGAACTGATGACCTACCCCGGCGCCAAGCATGGCCTGCGCGGCGCGGACGCGCTGCACCGTTACCGGATGAGCGAAGCGTTCCTGGCGCGCTGCCTCCGGCCCTGAGCCGGGTTGGCGTCGCGATGGCGACGCCAAACCCCGCGCGCGGTGCGGGGCGTTCACCGCCTCGTCACCCCGCCAAGGTCGCGGCAT
>JAYRTK010000099.1:0-10772 GCA_041919595.1 Lysobacteraceae bacterium | reverse complement strand
GATCGCGCAGCAACGGTTCTTCGCCGCCGAACCGCGAGGCATACCGCTGGCCCTGCAGATCGGAGACGTTCTCGTGCAGCAGCGGATGCAGTCGCGATGCGCCGGGCGGCGGCGTGGCGACGCCATGCGGACCGGCCGCACTCTCCTCGCGCCAGTAGCGATCGCGCGCGAAGGGATAGAGCGGCAGTCCGATCCGTTTCGGTCGCGCGGTGCGATACAGCATGCGCCAGTCGAATTCGAGACCGTGGGTCCAGGCATCGACCAGTCGCGACAATTCACCGGCGATCGCCCAGCGTTCGGCCAATGCCTGCAACGCCTGTTCGTCGCCGTGACGCGCCAGCGATGCGCGATCGCGACGGGCATGCCCCCGGACGATTCCGTGCGCCGCGTCGCTCGCGCGATCGGTCGCGGCGAGCGCAGTCAACGATGCGACCAGCGACACCACCGAATCGGCCACGAAACCGGCGCGCTCATCCAGCGCCTCGCGGCCGACCTGCAGCGTGTACGCCATCGCGGTCAGATCGATGGTGCCCTGCGCGCGCACGAAGGCGAGCAGATCGGCGGCCTTGCGCCGGAGCTGTTCCGCCGTGCGCGCCGAAAGCACCACCGCCACCTGCGCATGCACCACCGGCGTCTCGACCGGCGCGATGTATTCCTGCAACACGACATGGGCGTTGGCGCCGCCCGCGCCGAACGACGACACGCCGGCGATCCGCGGGATTTCCTGCAGCACGCCGTCGACCGCGCGCAGCGGTCGCGGCCACGCATCGAGCGTCTTCTGCACCCGGAACGGGGTGCGCGCGAAGTCGATCTCCGGATTCGGCACCTCCGCATGCAGCGACGGGACCAGTTGGCGATGCCGCATCTGCAGCAACACCTTGGTCACGCCGGCGATGCCGGCGGCGGATTCGCAGTGGCCGATGTTGGATTTCACCGAGCCGATGGCGCAGAACGGCCGGTCCTTGCCGGCGTCGCCGAAGGCACGGGTCAGGCCCGCGATCTCGATCGGATCGCCGAGCGCGGTGCCGGTGCCGTGCGCTTCGATGTAACTCAGATGATCGGCCGGGACGCCCGCGCGCGCCAGCGCCTGCGCGACCACCGACGATTGCGCGATCGGATTGGGCACCGTGTAGCCGTTCGTGCGGCCACCGGCGTTGACCGCGCTGCCCTTGATCACGGCATGGATGCGGTCGCCGTCGGCGCGGGCGCGATGCAGCGGCTTGAGCACGATCGCACCCACGCCCTCGGCGTCGACGAATCCGTCGGCCTGCGCGCCGAACGCGCGGCAGCGATCGCCGGCGGACAGCATCGTCAGTTCGGTCAACTCGAGGAAATGCACCGGGTCGATGACCAGATTCACCCCGCCGACGATGGCGCAGCCGAGCGTCCCCGCGTACAGGGCTTCCAGCGCGACATGGATCGCGGTGAGCGAGGACGAGCAGGCGGTGTCCACCGCCATCGACGCGCCGCGGAAATCGAAGGCGTAGGACACCCGATTGGCGATCGAATAATGCGACGGTTGCGCGGTGTAGCGCGCGTTCATCACGCCGACGAAGACGCCGACGCGATCCGGCGCATCGAGACTGTCCGGCGTATGGCCGGCATCCTCGATCGCGTGATAACAGGTTTCGAGGAACAGGCGTTCCTGCGGATCGATGCGCTTGGCTTCCTTCGGCGAAATGCGGAAGAACAGCGGATCGAAACGGTCGATCGCGCTCAGGAAGCCGCCCCAGCGGGTGTACATCCGGCCTTCCCGGCCGCGTTCCGGATCGTAGTAGTCCTCCCAGCGCCAGCGATCGGCGGGGATTTCCTCGATGCAGCTGCGCCCGTTGGCGAGATGATCCCAGAACGCGTCGAGGTCGTCCGACTTCGGATAGCGACCGGCGATGCCGACGATGGCCACGTCGAAGACGCCACCGGGCGATGTCGCCATGGCCGGCGCGACGGCCGTGTTCGCGACAGGCGCACCACCTGACGGCACGGAAGCGACGGCAGACGACGAAGCGACCGCTCCGCCCAGCACGGACGCGAGCGCTTCGCGATGACGGGCCATGAAATGATCGACCAGTCCGTCGAGATCGGGCACTTCGAAGAACAGCGTCGCCGGCACGTCGGCGAAGGTCTTGCGCAACCGGTAGGTCAGCTGGCCGACGAGGATCGAATCCAGCCCGTACTCGGCGAGCGGGCGGCGCGGTTCGATCCGCTCCGCCGGCATCTTCAGGGTGTCCGCGAGCAGGCCGCGGAAATGGGCCATGGCCCGCTGCCGCAGGGCGCGTCCGTCGTCGTCCGCGACGACCGCAGCGGACACGTTCTGCCCCGCTGCCGCCGGCGCGAGCAGCGCGGCGAGCGTGTCGGCATAGCGCGCCATGCAGTGATCGACCAGCCCATCGAGACTGTGCACCTCGAAGAACAGCGTCGCCGGTACGTCGGCGAAGTCCTTGCGCAAACGGTAGGTCAGCTGGCCGACGAGGATCGAATCGAGCCCGTATTCGGCGAGCGGGCGACGCGGCTCGATGCGATCGGCCGGCAATTTGAGGGTCGATGCGATCAGTTCGCGGAAATACGCGAGCGCCCGGTCGCGCAGCGATGCGCGGTCGGGCGACGCCGCCGCCGCGGTCGCGACGGCGGCCGTTGCGACCGCGGCCTGCGGCGGATCAGCCTCGATCCGCTGCCGCACCCAGCCGTCGCTGACGGCGGCGACGATCTGCTGGCCGAGACCGTGCAGCGTCCGCGCCGGGAACAGCACCGGCGCGAAGCCTTCCTCGGCGAGCACGGCCTGCCATTGCGCCGGCGCGATGCCGGGGCTGCCGGACAGGCGCAGCGCGCCATCGGCATGCAGCCACCAGCCTTCGAGCAGGCCGAAGGTGAGATGGCTGAACAGCGACCAGTTGCTGATCTCGTTCAACAGCAACACGCCACCGCGTTTCAGCGCGGCCTTGGCGTTGCGCAGCGTCTCGCGGATGTCCGGCGTCGCATGCAGCACGTTGGTGGCGACGACCACATCGAAGCGATCCGGCGCGATCGTCTGCGCCGACAGCGGGCGCGAAACGTCGAAGATCGCCGTGACCAGCGCGCCAAGCCGCGGCCTGTAGTGCTCCTCGGCGTACATCAGGAACGCGCGGGAGACGTCGGTGTAGCAATACTCGTCGAGCGCGAGACGTTCCAGCACCGGGATCAGCGCGGTGGTGGTACCGCCGGTGCCGGCGCCGATCTCGAGCACGCGCAGGCCCTCCGTGGCACCCTGCGCCACGCGATGCGCGGCATAGGCGGCAAGGGTTTCGCCGAGCGCGCGGTTGTAGCCGTCGGAGACCGCGTTGTCGCGATAAATGCCCTCGACCAGCCGCATCGACGATTCGGGGAACATCACCTCGGTCGCCAGCCGTTCGCCACGCAGGATCCGCGGCAGCGCGGCGAGGCAGGCCTCGACGAGCGCGACCTGCGCGCGAAGATTGGGATTTTCCAGCCGGGCGGGCTTCGCCGCAGCCCACGCCGCCCACAGCGCATCGAGCGCACGCGGCTGCCGCAGCAGACGATCCTCCGCGTCCAGCCAACCGCGTTCGCGCAGACAGCGCAGACTGTTGTCGAGCCAGCGTTCGTAGTAACCCGGGACCGGGCGCGCAGCCGGCAGATCGACGATCCGCGCGACGCCGCCGCCGAGGAAACCGAGCGAGACGAGCGTCGCCGCCAGCAGTTCGGCGAGTTCCGCGTCGAGCGCGGGCGTCTGCAGGCCACCGCCCTGCGCGGCGAGCGCCTCCACCGACACGCCGGTGTCCGGCGCGTGCTCGAAGGCCGCGCCGGCCGCGGCGGGGTAACGCGTCAGCCGTTCGGTGAACGGAATGTCCTCGATCCCGCGATCGCCGACGGTGCGGATCAGACCGATGCGATCCAGACCGGAAGCCATGAACGCGCGCAGCGCTTCCATGCCTTCCACGGCATCGATCGAGCCGATGCCGTTGCGCGCCATGCTCTGCCGATAGGGCTCGTCGGCCACGCTGCCGATACCGCCCCAGAACCCCCAGTGCACGACCTTGACCGGATAGGGACGACGCCGCCCCAGCGCGAACGCATACGCATCCTTGAAGGTGCAACCGGCGGTGTAGTTGGCCTGGCCCGGCGGCTTGATGAAGGACATCATCGAGGAGAAGAACAACACGAAATCCAGCGACAGGTCGCCGAAGGCGCGATCGATGCCGACGCCGACGTCGACCTTGGCCGCGAGCGCGGCGCGGAAGCCGGATTCCTCCATCTGCGCCAGACCGCGATCGTGCAGCACCAGCGCCGAATGCACGACGCCGTGGATGGCACCGTGGGTCCGCAGGATCGCATCGCGCGCGATGCGCAGCGCCTCGGGATCGGTGGCGTCGGCGGACAGATACACCGGCGCCGGACCGGACGCGCCCAGCGCCGCGCATTTCGCTTCGATCTCCGGCGACAGCGCGCCGCGACCGATCCAGATCACCTGCGCGCGATGGCGTTCGATCATGAAGCGGGTCCAGGCCTCGCCCAGGCCGCCGGCGCCACCGATCACGACGTAAACACCACCTTCGCGATACCCCTCGCCGGTGTCCGGCAACGCCGGCATCCGCGCGAAACGACGGCGGAACCACTCCCCGGCGCGCCGCGCCAGCGCATCGCCGCGCGGCGCAGGCGGCTGTGCGAGACAGTCCGCGGCGGTCGTGGCCGCCAGCGTGTCCATGTCGAGCAGGGTCAACCGCCAGTGCGGATATTCCTTGGCCAGACTGCCGACCAGACCGGAGACGCCCGCATGCGCGGGGCGCACGGCATCGTCCGATGTCGCGCGCAGGGTCGCGGCGGTGATCAGGGTCCAGCGCAGTTCACGTTCGCCGTGACCCAGCACGAGCAGCGCCTTGATGATGCGGAACACCGCGACCGTGCCCTGCGCCTGCAGCGCCACCAGGTCCTCGGCGCCATGGTCTTCGGCTGCGCCACCGTCCACATCGGCAGCGACCGGCATCGCATCCGGCGCGAGCCACAACAGATGCGCGATCTCCCGCCCCTGCAGCGCGGCCTGCCAGTCGGCGATGGCGGCATCGGCCGGCAGATCGATCGTGTCGGCATCGATGCCGCCCGCCCGGAGCCAGGCCCGCTGCGCCGCATCGCCGCCGAGCATCAACACGCGTCCGCTCGATGCGGGGGCCGTCGGCGTCGCGTCGTGCACCGGGCTCCAGACCGGCACATAGGCGACGAGTTCGCCCGGCGCGCCGGTCGCGGCCGCCTTCATCATGCGGGTGGCGAATCCCTGCAGGCGCACGCAGACGCGGCCGTCGGGCGCGCACAGATCGATGTCGAGTCGCGCCATCGTGTCGCCGGGCTGCGCGCCGTCGGCCGGACGCACCCAGGCGGTCATCTCGTCGGTGCAGGCCGACAGCACCTGCAGCCGATCGAGCGCGAACGGGACCGGGGTCCCGTCGCCGCGCACATCGAGGTCGTCGCGGACCGCGATCAGCGCGAGCGCGGCCTGCAGCACACCGTCCATCAGGCTCGGATGCAGGCGATAGCCCGCCTCCGCCGCATCGGCCGGCAGGCGCAACCGCGCCAGCAGTTCGCCGCGGCCACGACGCAGCTCCGCGATGGCGCGGAAGCGCGGACCGTAGTCCAGACCCAGGCGCGCGCAGGCGGCATAGAAGCGTTCCGGCGTCTGCGCGTCGTCGGTCATCCGCGTCGCCAGCACCGCGAGGTCGTGGAAGATCGGCGCGGCTTCCAGCGGGGCCACGGCGCCGCGGCAATGCATGACGGTGTCGTCGCCGGTCCCGGTGCTGATCTCGAACTCGGCGTCACGATCGGCCTGCGCGTCGACACCGATGTCGAGCGCGAACCGCACCGACGCCGGTTCCGCACCGGCATCAAGGGCCAGCGGACGCGTCCAGACCAGATCGCGCAGCTGCAGTGCGCCGCGCCGATCGAGGCCGGCCTCGATCGCGGCAGCCACCGCCATTTCCAGATACGCGACGGCCGGCAGCACCCGATGCCCGCGCACGCGATGATCCGCGAAGAAGAATTCGCCCCCGTCGAAACGCGCGCGATAGTGTCGACCGTGCGCGGTCGGCATCCGGTTCTGCAGCAGCGGATGCGCCGCCGCGGTGCGTGCGGCCGTGGCCGCCCAGAAGCGTTCGCGCGCGAACGGATAGGTGGGCAGACTCACGGTCGCGCCGATGTCGCCCTCGTGCAGACGGCGCCAGTCGATCGCGGCCCCGGCAACCCAGGCCGCGCCGAGCCGCTGGTGATCGTGCCGTGCCAGCGCGTCGGCGAGGGTGCCCTCGTCGTGCCGGCCTGCACCCGCGTCGACCGCGGCGCGTCCCGCGTGCAGTCCGGCGATATCGGTCTCACCCGCCAGCCAGCGCCGCAGCGCATCGATCAGTCCGGCGCGTCCACGCACGGCGATCGCGAGCCGCTGCGGCATCGCGGTGCGTCCGCACTGCCAGGTGCGGATCGCATCGCCGAACCGGCCCGCGCTGCGCGGATCGGAGAGCCATGCGAGAGCGCGCGTCGCGGCGTCGCGCAGACGTTCGGCGTCGGCCGCCGACAACACGAACAGGGCCGGCACGTCGTCGTCGCGCACCGGCGGCTGCGGATATTCCTCCAGCACCGCGTGCGCGTTCGCCCCGCCCGAACCGAAACTGCTGACCCCGGCGATGCGCGACCCGTCGCCGGGCCACTCCGCGAGTGCGCTCTGCACCCGGAACGGCGTGCCGTCGAGCGCGATCTTGGGATTGAGCCGTTCGAAATGCAGGGTCGCGGGCAGACGGCGATGCTGCATCGACAGCACCACCTTGAGCAGGCCGGCGAGACCGGCCGCGGATTCGAGATGGCCGAGATTGCTTTTGACCGAACCGATCGCGCAGCGCCCGGCGACCGCCGGCGCGCCGTCGGCCAGGCGCGCCCAGGCGGTGCGCATGCCCTGCACCTCGATCGGATCGCCCAGCGCGGTGCCGGTGCCGTGCGCTTCGAGACAGCCCAGATCGTGCGCGGCGATGCCGGCGTCCCGCCACGCGTCGTACAGCAGTTCCGCTTGTTTCTGCGGGTTCGGTACGGTCAGACCGCTGGCGAGACCGCCGTGGTTCACCGCGGTGCCGCGGATCACGGCATGGATGCGATCGCCGTCGGCGATCGCCGCGCGCAGCGGCTTCAGCAGCAGCATGACCGCGCCTTCGGAACGGACGTAGCCGTTCGCGCGCGCGTCGAACACCTTGCACAGCCCATCCGGCGCGAGCATGCCCGCCTTGTGATAGGCCACCGACAGGTCCGGATGGCAGATCAGATTCACGCCGCCGACGAAGGCCGTCGGGCACTCGCCCGAACGCAGCGAACGCACCGCCATGTGCAGCGCGACCAGCGAAGACGAGCAGGCGGTGTCGACCAGCAGGCTCGGGCCGGAAAGGTCGAAGAAATAGGAGATGCGGTTGGCCAGGATCGCGAGCGAACTGCCGACGCCGTGATGCGCTTCCACGTCCAGTCCGGCCTGCTGCAGCAGACGGCTGTAGTCGGCGTTGCTGGCGCCGACGAACACGCCGGTGCGCGTGCCCTGCAACGTCGACGGCAGGATGCCGGCATCCTCGGCGCAGGCCCAGGCCAGTTCCATCAGCATGCGCTGTTGCGGATCGGTGACCAGCGCCTCGGCGGGCGACATGCGGAAGAACGCCGCGTCGAACGCGTCGGCGTCGCGCACGAAACCGCCGCGGTCGATGCCGGGGCGTTCGATCGGATCGGCCCACGGACCGCGCGCCGCGGGATACGCACCGATCTTCGATTCGCCCGCGACGAGCGCTTCCCACAGCCGTTCCGGACGGTCGATGCCGCCGGGCAGGGTGCAGGCCATGCCGACGATGGCCACGCTGCGGTCGGCCACGGCATCGCCATCGGCCGCGCTGTCGCCATCGGCGGTGGTGTCGGGCGTCGCGTCGTAGCGCACCGGCGTTTCGGCGATGCGCGCCACCGGATCGGCGACGAAGGTGGTCTCGACGGAACGCGGCGCGCCGCGCCGTTCGCGGCAATGCGCGAGCACCTTGCGCACGGTGCCGTGCTCGAAGAAGAAACCGGCCTCCAGCGGCTGGCCCAGTGTCGCTTCCAGACGCTGCTGCAACTGCAGCAGATCGGCCGAATCCAGCCCCATCTCCATCACCGGCCGATCGGGATCGACCATCGCCGCGTCGATGCCGAGCAGTTCGGCGATCTGCGCGCACAGGCCCGCGGCCAGGCGGTCCTCGTCGATGGCGATCGGGGCCGATGCGGTCTGCGCGACCGCGGCGCGGCGTGGCTGCCGATGCAGGATGTCGTAGGAGACCAGCACGCCGTTGCCCTGATTCGCGAGGTCCTCCGGTCGATAGCCCGGCATCGGCTTGACGATGTCCGCGCCGTGGGCATCGTGGAACGCCAGCACCGGGTCGCGCTCGCCCCCCTCGCGACGGATGTAGTCCGCGAACGGCTGACCGCTGCCGGCGCGATAGCTCTTGCAGAGGGTCACGCCGACCACGCGATCGACGCCGTCGACCAGCGCGCAGCGCTGCAGCATGAATTCGAGCAGTTGATCGCCGTAGTTGAGGTTCTGCACGCGCGGATCGACGTTCACCGCCAGCAGCTGCACCGTGCCGCCCGACGGATCGTGCAGGGTGTGGACATCGGCGGCGGTGCAGCGGTCCAGCGCGTCGACCGAGGCGATCCGCTGGCTGTAGACCACGCCGAGCACTTCGCCGTCGCGTTCGAGCACGAACTGGCCTTCCGGATATTTCTGCAGCCGCGCGCGGATCAGCTTCTTCGGCGTGCGGGTATGCTGCCAGCACAGCTTCTCCAGTTCGCACAGACGCTCGAGATCGCCGGCGCCGACATGACGGATGGTGTAGTCGCGTCGAGCGAGCGCATGCAGGGT
Source organism: Lysobacteraceae bacterium (assembly GCA_041919595.1). Classification (GTDB taxonomy): domain Bacteria; phylum Pseudomonadota; class Gammaproteobacteria; order Xanthomonadales; family Xanthomonadaceae; genus Lysobacter_I. Next base: position 1,888 of record JAYRTK010000099.1, on the reverse strand, counting down.
CGCGCGGCAGACACCGGACGCACGCGGATGGCGCGCCACCGGTTTGTCGTTGAACAGGCCGACGCTGGCGGCGAGGCAGATGAAATCCTCGGCGCCGATCGGGAATTCGCAGACCAGCCGCCGCAGCGCGTCGAGACAGGCGACACCGGCGTCGGCGCAGTCGTCGCCGCCCGCGCGATACGGGGCCGAGTGCGGTTGCAGCAACAGCAGTCGTGCATGCGGCGCGCGGTCGCGCAGAACGCACAGCGCGCGACGCCAGGCGGCGAGCACCGGCAGTCCCGCCTGACGTCCGCCCTCGCGGTCCGGGAACAGGGTCGGATGCCGCGCGGCCAGCACCGACAGCGTCGTATCCGCGGGCTCTGGCGTCTCCGGCACGATCGCATCGAGGCGCAGACCGTGCACCACCACCGCTTCGCCGTCCTCGCCGACCGCGGCCAGCGCATCCGTGAGCGCGTCCGTCGTCGCGACCGCATCGACAGGCCGCTGCGCGATCCGCCCGAGACGTTCGAGCAGGGCTGCGTCGTCGCACGCGAGCCCGATCAGCGCGGTCGGCGGACGCCCGGACGACGGGCGGACGAAACGGTCGGCGATCTCCGCATCCAGCGCATCGTCGAGACCGGACAGGCGCAGCAGTCCGCCCGCGAAACCGGCCGCCGCGACCGCGGCACGATGCGCGGCGAGCGCCTGCGCGCGGTCGCCGAACAGCCAGGCGTCGATGTCGGCGAGCGCCTGACGGTAAACGACGATCTCCTCCAGCGTGTCGCGCCGCAGCAGCCACGCGCGACCGGCATCGGTCAGCGCATCGTGCGCTGCGGTCAACCAGCCTTCGGCCACGAACAGTTCGACGACCGCCTCGACGAGCGGGGCGCGCAGTCCGCGCAGCGCCGCGAGCGACGTCGCCTCGTCTCCGGCGCGGAACGCCAGGATCAGCGGCACCATCAACGCACCGCGGGCCAACGCGGCATCGGCGCCGTCGCGGGTCTTGCGCTCGAAGCAGACCTGGCGGATCAGTCCCGCGATCGCTTCGGCACGGGCGTCGTCCTCGAACAGCCGTTGCGGTTCGACCGCGTACAGCGGGCCCGTCTCCAGGCGCAGGCGCCCACCGGCCCCGGCGGTCAGGCGATAGGCATCGCCCCCGCGGCTTTCCAGCCAGCCGAGCGCCTCGAGCATCTCCAGCGCGATCTCGAAATGACCGGGGTGCGCGCCGAGTTCATCGCCGAGACGATCGCGGCGACGGTATTCGACGTTGTCGGCACGTTCGAAGAACCCGCGTCGACGCAACGCCTCGACGATCGGGAAGGCCACATAGCCACGACAATAGGCGGACGAACGAACGGACATTGCGCTTTCCTGCTGAAGGATGTTTCCAGACCACCCCGCGGCGGCCTTGTGGATGAAGGCGTCGCCGCGGTGTCCGCGACCGGCACGGACCGAACCCGCATCACCGCCGCGCCGGGCGCGGCGGCGATGCGATCATTTCTCGACGATGAAGTCGTATTTCGCCGACTGGTACTTTTCCCGGTCCAGCAGCTTCTGCATCGTCGGCAGCACTTCGAACATCACTTCCGGGCGATAGCTGTTCAGCAGGAAGTGCGGGATGTAGCCGCCTTCGCTCATGTTCATCGTGTATTCGAGCTCGACCTGACCGTCGCCCAGCGGCCTGAACCACCAGACGTTGTTCATGTCGGTCACGCGGAAGCAGCACGCCTGCAGCGGCAGCTTGTCCGGCACCGCGTCGAATTCGAGCAGGACGTTGCGGGTCTTCGCATCCTGGTGGAACTGGGCCTTGACCACGAAATCGCGCGGCTTGAAGCGCAGCGGATATTCGTAGCGGAAGGTGTAGTACTGCAGCTGATCGTCGACCCGCTCGACCATCCTGGAATGGCTG